>JANXWW010000102.1 GCA_025350945.1 Burkholderiales bacterium | reverse complement strand
GATTGCTTTGTCTTCGTTATGAATCGGCTGATCGCCACCCGCAAGATCAATGATGCTAAGCCGCGCATGCGCCAGTCCCACGGGGCCATCCGTGAATATTCCTGTGCCATCCGGACCGCGATGATGCAGTCGGGCGATCATACTCGCGAGTTCGCTGCGTGCAGGCTGGCTTCCGCCCGTTACATCCAAAATTCCGGCAATGCCGCACATTATTATTATTTACCCATTAAATACAGTGCTGGTGCAATCACAATTATAATCATTGAATAATTTTTAGTTGCGCTTGTGTACCCGATATATTTTATTTTTAGACGGCGCTGTATTGCTAACTGTATCGCCAACTGCATCGCCACCTGCGCAGCGCAGTTTCTACTATAACGATAGATTACTCCTGATCATGTACGGAAAACTGTATCGACATGTGTTGCTGCCAATTTTCGATGGCGTCATCAAAAAGCGAAACACGATTGCCTATTGGCAGGCGGCGGAAAAAACGCAGTGGTTGAGCCGCGAAAAAATTGAGGTGCTGCAACTGGAATCGCTGCGCGCAATCTTGCAGCACGCCGCTGATACGTGCCCTTATTACACCGACGCCTGGCGCGAAAAGCGATTGGATCCGCGTCAGGTGAATTCACTTGAAGATTTTCAGCGCTGGCCTCTGCTTGTGCGCGGGGACGTGCGTGATCATCGGCTGGCGATGCGCAGCACGGTTAAAACACAATTGCTGACCAAGGCAACTGGCGGATCAAGCGGCGAGCCTTTGCATTTTGATCTTGACAATGGCACGAATGAGCGCCGCGTAGCCATGACTTATCGCGGCTATAGCTGGGCGGGCGCTGGCCCCGGTTCTAGGCAACTCTACATTTGGGGCACCTCTATCGGCGGTGTCGGGTTAAAGCACTGGAAAACGAATTTGCATAATCGTTTTGATCGTCGTCTGATTCTGAGTGCTTTTGAATTTACGCCGGAACGCATGCATGAGCATCTGGCGAAAATGAATGCCTACAAGGCTGACGTGATTATTGCGTATACCAATCCATTGTATGAATTTGCGCGCTTTTTGCAAAAGCGATCATTGGTGCCGGTGGCACCAAAAGCTATCGTGGTTGGTGCCGAGAAGCTGCATGATTTTCAGCGCCAACTCATTAAAAAAATATTTCGTGCGCCGGTGTTTGAAACTTATGGATCGCGTGAATTCATGCTAATCGGCGCGGAATGCGACCGGCACGCGGGTTTGCATCTAAGCATGGACAATCTGCTGGTTGAAATTTTGAACGATGATGGTTCTATCACGCCCGATGGCGAAGAGGGCAACGTGGTCATCACCGATCTGTTCAATATCGGCATGCCGTTCATTCGTTACGTGACCGGCGATCGTGCGATTGCAGGATTCGAGATGTGCGCATGCGGGCGCGGATTGCCGCTGCTGAAAAAAGTGGTGGGGCGGCAGCTCGATACGCTGGACACTCCGGACGGGCGAAAAATTCCAGGTGAGTTTTTTAGTCATTTATTGATGAACTATGAAAATGTGCGCCGATTTCAAGTGGTTCAGGATAAGCCTGAAAAAATCACATTGAGGATGGTAATTGATGGCGTCCTCACGGATACTACGCGCGAAAAAATATCGGTTGAAATTCGAACTTGTATCGGAAATGAGGTTGATCTGCAAATTGAGTTGGTTGACGAGATGCCGCTTACGCGTGCAGGTAAGTTAAAAGTAGTGGTTCGCTCAAACTAGACTGGTTTTGTGTTGCGCCAGATGGCGTATGATAAATTGGCAGTGATATTTTGGTAGTGATAGAACAGCGTGCGCAAATGCGTATGTATAAAAATTAAGTAGTCATGTTCGGCAATAAATTCACGTGCGTCGGGTGATTGCGACAATTGATATAAAAGATTTTGTGCATGTGATGTCTTACTTGTGCCTGCCACACTCGCGTCTGTCACACTTATGTCAGCCCTGCTTTTTTGGTTATGGCAGTAATCAAGCGACGCCTCATAAGGGCGGTGGGGGTATGACAAGCGCTCAAAAAAGTGATTTATTTCACATTTGGCACGTAACGTGCATCGGTAAGCTTGACCAAAGCTTTTTGGTTTGTTGATAAGCGTCGGCAAATCGTAAGTAACCAGTCGTCTTCTCATGAATTTTTACGTAGCTCTAATGGCGTTGATCGCCAATTTTTTCAATGAGGTTTTGGCGAAAAGCTAAAATCCCGGAGGGAGATTCAAATGCAAAAAACAGTTATTCGCCACATTGCGAAGTTCGCCGTTGGCATGGCCTCATGTTATGTGGCCATCGTCGGTTCGCAATCATGCCCTGTCGTCTTAAACAACTTTGGTGTGACGAAAACAGGCAGTGGAAGCGGCCTGGTGACCTCAACCCCAACTGGCATTAATTGCGGCACCACCTGCAGCGGCGTATTTGCTACTGATGCAACGATCACCCTGACGGCGAAAGCGGATGCGGGTTCGGTATTTACCGGCTGGACCGGAATTTGTAACGGTGCCAGTGCTGCTATTTCTGTTGGCCCGCTTCCTGTAAACGCCAACTGTACAGCGACTTTTACCAGCACATCGCCATTAACAGGCCCGTCAGGCGCGCATCCGCGGCTGTGGCTATCCGACCCCGCAACCTTTAATCGCCTCACGGCAGCCGCAAAAGCAAATAGCGGTGAATGGCAGCGCCTCAAGACGTTCTGTGATACGAAGACTGGTCCTGATTTTGATTATCAGGGACAAGAGCCGTTTCGCTATATCCCCGCCTTCGCACTTTGCTATCGTATTGTAAAAGCAAATTCTGGCGACGCAGCAGCAGCGCCCTATGCAAACAAGGCCATTAATGTACTGCAAAGCACCAGCTTTCCGGTGCTTAGTTTCACGGCTTACTCGACTGATTCCGGTTACGGCGTCCGCAATTATGTGCCAGCCATGGCGATTGCTTACGACTGGCTGAACGATTACTCGGGCATGACTGCTTCGCTCAAGAGCCAAATCGCGGGCCGCATCAATAACTGGATGACCTGGTATGCCGCAAGTGGATATGCAAACGGCACAGACTATATTTCCAACTACAATGCGGGCTATATGCGTGCCCGCGTCATGGCGGCGATCGCGCTTTATAACGAAGACGCGCAATCAGCAACCCTGTGGAAAGACGCGATAGCGCATTTCAATGGCGCAAGACAAAAGTTTGATCAAGTTATGCCGGGCGGCCATTGGCCTGAAGGCTGGAACTATGGTGCGGCGGTGTATCAAAATTATCTGTGGGCCGCATCAGCGCTCAGCTTGGCGACCAACGATACGAGTTATCTGAATTTCAACTGGCTCTCAAACAATGTGATTTTCAAAGCAAGCGCCGTTACACCTGATGGCAAATTTTCTTATGATGATGGTGCGTGGACGGGTGACGGCTATGGCGCACCCTCGCTGACTGATGTAATCTCTGCGGGTTATGCGTTTGGCTGGTCGAGCACGAACGGAAAAATTGCTCGTACCTACATCGATATTGCAGCATACGGCGGCGCTCGATTCGAAGGCTCGGTTGACGAGTGGAAACCGTTCTTCTTTTACGATCCTGCATCGCAGGGATTAATTCCGGCCAGTTATCCAAAGTCATATCATGCAACAGGCTCAGGTTTGGTAACCATGCGTTCGGACTGGCTCACGACCACCGGCACGTGGGGTAGCTTCATAGCAGGCCCTTATCGCGCGTACCAAGGATCTCAAGACAAAGATCAAGGCCATATCGAGCTTTATAAGAGCGCGCCTTTGCTGGTAGATGTCTCGCACGGCTATTACGGGCCGTCGTACACAAAAAATACGATGTTCCAAAATACGTTCACGCTGGAAAATCGCTCGGATAGTTCATATGGCGGACAGGATTCTTATACAGAATCGTGCCCGAATCCAAGCGGGTCGAATCCCATCGGCGTCAATGCCTATGTGGACAATGGCACCTATGCGTTTACGTCGGGAGAATTTTCCGCCGCCTATCAATTGCCGCCCGTTGATTCAACCGTATCGCTATGCGGCCCGAATGCGGTGACGTGGCTCAACCGCAGCACCTTCTATCTGCGCCCTGATTTGTTTGTGGTCTACGATCAGATCCAAAAATCAAGCAACCAGGCAGCCATGGTGCCGACCATGCATATGCATTTTCCCCAGCCGCCCGTAGCGCAGGGCTCGAACAAGCAGTTCGCGTTTGACAACGGCACCGCGCGTTTGCAAATGGTGACGGTACTGCCTGCCAACAATAACTCGGTGGTGACGACTGAAACGGGCAATCAGAATGAAGGCCCGGCGATACCAAATTGGCATTTAATGGTGAAACACTCGGACCCAAGTGCTATGTATCAAAAGTTTCTGACCGTGTTGCGTACGGGTCAGGCAACTGCGGCGTATACGTTCCCAAACGTCACCGCCGTATCCAGCACAAACGCGTCTGGCTCGCTGATCACTGGCTTGGCCGCATCCGGGGTTACGACCCCGATTGTGGTGGCCTTCGCAGAAGGTGGCTCACCGCGAGTGGTGCCTGGATCCATTGTGTATTCTTACCCATCAAGTGCAGCGACGAAAAATTACGTCGCAAAACTGAACCCAAATGCGTTTTACACGGTGAGTTCTTCGCAGTCGGGCGGCACCATGACCATCACGATTACCGCAAGCGCAAGTGGAACGAAAACCGACTCGGCAGGCGTTTTGTCGTTCAGCTTCTAAGCTTGTAGAAATCAGCGCAGTTTAGTATGTGCAACCTCATTGGTCGCCCTGCGGGGCTGATGAGGCGGACAACATTACCAGCGCCGAAGAATATTTATTCTTCGGCTTAAGAGACTGAGTTTAAATAGACTGCTTTAAATAAAAATTTCTGGCATGGCCAGCATGGCTTTAAAGAAGTGGCTATTGACGTATCGCTCAACATGCACCCGGCGCAAAGCGAATGCATCCCACTGGTCTGGCCGTTCAATTCCGGCAACATATGAAACGCCAAATCGGTATCCTGCCTTCTTAACTGCGGCGCGTACATTATTGTCGAATGCCTCGACTCCACCGACGGGATAGGCGATGACTTGTACAGGCTTTTGTAGTTCAGCTTCAATCCGATGTTTGGAGTGCTCGACTTCAAATGCGAGCTTCGGCAGCGTGACGCGTGACAACACGGGGTGTGAGACTGAATGCGATCCGAACTCGATGTTATTCGCCGACATTTCCTTGATTTGATTCCAGTTCATGGGGCCGCTTCGCGCGTCATTTTTCCATCCCCATGATGGCAAAAGCTGGGCATATAACGCGTCAAGCGCAGCAAGTCTTACTTCATCGGGTGCAAGTTTCAGCTTCAGTGTTACGCGCTTTATAAGCGCGCGCCGCGACTCCGGCGAACTGCTGATGGTGAGTGTGCCTAAAGTGGGCGTTGATACTGTGCTCGCGTCGGTTGTCATTACCCCAAAACTTAATTTTTCGTACCAAAATGTTTCTTGACTGTCGATATTGCCGGTTGACAAGAAGATGGTGGCGGGTAGCCCAAGGCGTTTCAAAATCGGAAAAGCATTATGATAGTTATCGAGAAAGCCGTCGTCAAAAGTAACGATGGCAGCGCCCCGCGGTGGATTTTCACCGCGATCTAAATATTGCAGAAGTGTAGAAAAAGTAATCGGCTGATAGTGGGCTTTAATGTATTCCATCTGATGCGTGAACTGTTGAACTGAGGCACTTACCAGTTCAATGTCAAACGGAAATTTATGTTCCGAATCGACATCCAGAATGCGGTGGTAGGCCAGTATGGTGATGCCATCGGAGAATTTCACGCGCAAGGCACCCAGCGCTGCAGTGGCGCCGAATTTTCCAAATATGTCTGCTGCAAAGGCCCGTTTACCGTTCACTCTGCGACGCTCTCCAAATGCCTGCTCTTTTTTGATCGATTACGAATACGCCGAACTTTTTGCCGAATATTATCTTCTATCCGAAAACTGATTGTGTTCCTCTGTACGACCTGCCATGAGAGTTCGGCGGACGGTTTTCCCATTGCTTTTTTGTAGGCACTATCGCCCGCCATGTAATCATATGTATGGTGACCAATTTTTAAATTGTGTTCAACGCCATGTATATGGCTTACATAACCAGGGCCGTTATATTTCTCACATACATAATAATCAAATCCAGACTGATATTGATAAACACGGCCCTCGTACACAAAATTTAGCAAGTATCCAATGGCACGAACTCCAGCACTGATACGGAGAATTTGAATGACGCCGTGGTCGAAATTTTTAACAATCAGATGGCGAATAAATTTGTCAAAAAACGGATTCGTGAATGCGCCTGACAGCTGTTTTTGTGCCCAGTATGCTTGGTGTAGTTTACGCAATTCGTTGAGAAACGATTGCGCTTCCCCGATATTAGAGGCGGGCTTTACGTCGAAAAATCCGATTTTGGCATATTCGCGGAGATTTCGGCGAATGCCATATCGACGTGAAGCGCTTAATGTAGCCAGATAGTTTTCTCCAGATTCGCGCAGCGCATTAAGGTCGACGGAGTAGCATGGGCGCACCCTTGGAACCAGCAGGCGTGTGCCGCTGGGCAATATACGCCGTGTCATCTGCGGGTCTTGTCCGCCGTGGATAAATAACTCGTTGCAGTGATACTCGTGATTTGCAAATAAGAATGCCAGAAATTGCTCAATAATCTGTTCTGCACTTGAACGCTCAGCCAAAAATCCATTGTATTCAATCGTTATTGCATCGAGCTCGGGATCGCCGGTCGAATTCAGATAGTAGGCTGGCGTTCCCAGTAACTTGAACTGGAGTCGTGTTCTGCACAAAATAATTCCGGCACCCACGATTTGCCCATTATTTTCGGCTTTCAGAAGTAAAGGCGTGACATTATCGGGCAGCGTTTCCAGCCAGCTTCCAATCCAAAACCATGACGTTAAAAAAGAATGTTCGCTGCGATCCTGCAATGTTTTCCACATTGCGCCCAGCTCTTCCAAAGAAGGCAGCGTGCTTAGGCTCACGAAAATGTCCATGCGTTTAAGTCTCATTTTGAAGCATATCAGCAGACAACCATAGTTTCGATTAGCCACAAGGAAACATGCGAAAAACCGTTTCCCAAAATTTGTGGCGCGTGCCCCAATCTCTGCCGATCATTTTCAACTAGTAGTCAATTTTCGTTTAAGTTTGCGCAAAAATGCCAATGCAGATTGTGGCAAATATGCGGAAATCAGGAGGGTAAAGATGCGTGGCTGTCGAAGCTTGTATTTCAGGCTAATCCATATGTTTTGGCGAGCAGATTTTATATCTCCGCTATCAAGCTGCGCCTCGCCCAGCCAATTGTAAGCGTCCGCCAATGTCGTTCGGATGTCAGCATCCGGCAATTTAATCTCATTTCGGTTATTTTTTATGATGGGTAAAATGGTTTTCAAGAAATTATTTGCCATGTGAACTCTGTTCTCGGGTCTGGTCAGGGCATCGGTCATGCCACGCTGATAGCGTATGGTTGAGACATCCACAAATCCAACCAGACCAACACGGCAAGTCCTAAGATGAAAATCAAAATCTTCGCCGGAAAATTTTAATTCCTCATTAAATTTGCCAACTTTTTCGAGTCGTTCGCGACGCAGAACGGTCGTTGAGGTGTGAACCAGGCTACCCATCACCATATGGGAAAAAATGTACCCACTATAAAAATTTGCGTCGCCAATTTTAGCCGTAAGAGAGGGTGCAAATGACGCGACTTCGTGCAGCTTGCATTGGTGAGAAAACAGCTCTTTCATCGTATACATACGAAATGTGCTGTACATGTTTCGTATGTATTTGGGGTCAAAGACTTTTCCATCCGGGTTCATTGCCTCCATGTCGCTCCAAACCATGCCGATTTCAGGAAAACGCTGCAAGCAGGCGATCTGTAGTTCAAGTTTCCATGGCATCCATACATCGTCTGAATCGAGCAGAGCGATAAACTCGCCACGCGCCGTCGCGAATCCAGCGTTTCTGGCACCTGCGACACCTTTATTTGGCTGATGCAAATAAATCACGCGCTTTTCGTCTGTGTAACGGATGCGAATTAATGCTTCGGTGTCGTCAGTAGAGCCGTCATCCACAACGACCACTTCAAGGTCGCTGTACATCTGCTGCGCGAGCACACTGTTAATCGCCCGTTCTAAACAGTATGCACGGTTGAAAGTTGGAATAATGACGCTAATCAGCGGCAATTCCCACCTCCACAAGGCACCAGTCCGGTAATGGGAGTGAAATGTATTGTTAGCATTCGGAATTTATAATTATATGTAATTGAAGTATAAACGTGCTGTAGTGGAACGAGGTCGCTTCCAGCACGCAGGATTTTTTACAATATTTTTTTTAAAGAATAATAAAGACCGCAATTTGCTTGTCGTCACCTCAACTAGAGCGCCAGTCACACTGATAATAGCCAATAAGCCATATTAGTGCGTTAAAATGATTGATTGAAGAAATGTCATCCAAAGTCACTTTTTGGAAAGAAACCTTCATGTTTGGTTTGTCTGATGAATAACCAAATGCCAAATTTTCCCTACTATCGATGTGCAACCCAAAAATATGGAGCGCAAGTTTCAACGACGTGCACGACTCACCATTTAGTTTTGTTGATTTTCCCTATTATTTCTTGTCGTGCAAGGTTAGCCTAGCATGCGCGTGACGCACGTTGTTGAGAATCTCAACCGCGGGGGTTTAGAACGCGTGGTCGTTGATTTGATCGAGCAGCAGCACCGAAATGGGCATGCGTGTCAGGTCGTGTGTCTGTTTGAGCCAGGCAAGCTTGCCGACGAAATACAGCGTCTTGGTGTTTCTTTGATCAGTTGCCAGAAAAAGCCGGGTTTGGATTGGCGCGCAATCCGCACGATGCGCCATGCCATCGCGGGTCAGAACGCGGACGTTATTCATTCGCACAACGCGGTCGCTCACTACCACGCGGTGTTGGCGTCTGCGTTTTTGGGTGTACGCCGTGTGAACACTCGTCATGGCATGGGAGGAAATTCGCTCTCCTGGAAACGTGAATTTCTCTACCGCCTATCCATGTTTTTTTCTGCGGTTGCGGCAGTAGTGTGCAACGCTGCTCGCGACAATTTTGTAAAGCATAAAATTCTCTCTAAAGCGAAATCCATTACCATCTACAACGGCATACCCATAGATCGTTTCCCGGTTCGCAATGCAGGGGCCAAACGAAAGCTTCTGGACGAAATTGGCTGGACACAAGATTCAGTTGTGCTCGGCATAGTGGCCAGATTGAATCCGCTAAAAGATCACAATATGCTGCTTCAGGCAATGGCCATCGTTCACGCTGCCGCGCCAACTGCTCGCCTTGTGTTGATTGGCGATGGCGCGCTCAGGGCAGAGTTGGAGGCATGCACGACGAGATTAAATTTGGGAACGGTCGTTTGTTTTCTGGGTGACCGGAGTGATATCGCGAATCTATTATGCGGGCTTGATATTTTTGTTTTGTCCTCCGTAACGGAAGGTTATTCGATTTCGCTGCTTGAGGCGTGTGCGGCTGCCTTGCCGATTGTGGCCACGGATGTGGGCGGCAATAAAGAAATTGTACAGAGCGAGCGCAATGGTTATTTGGTTGCTGCGAAATCGCCTGCGCAATTTGCCGAGGCCGTGTTGCGGTTAGTTCGTGCGCCGCAAGAAAGAATCGAGATGGGTCTGCTTAATCGAAAATTCGCTGAGGAAGGCGGGTCTGTACGCATAATGGCGAATCGCTATGATGCGGTATATCAACATAATTTTGATATGGCATCGCTTGCCGATACCCATCAGGCACGGGCGATATGAGTGTTGTTGTGATCACCAATCTTTTCCCGAACCCGTTGGAACCCATGCGTTCAACATTCAATGAGCAGCAGGTGCTTGCGCTCAATGAAGTATTGAGCGTATCAGCCGTTATCGCGCCTATTGATTGGCGGCGAATGTTGAACTTCAAACGAGAGGGGCGGCAGGGGGATTTGCGGGCTCAGAAGGAATGGAAAAGCATTCCCGTCAGCTACCCGGTTTTTTTCTATATTCCGAAGATGGCGAGTTGGCTGAATGGGCCACTCATGTTCTTGTCTTTACTTCCACAGTGGATGCGCGTCAGACGTGAAAAGCCCGAGGCGATCTATGCAACTTGGGCGTTTCCGGATGGTTTTGCCGCTGTTTTGTTAGCAAAACTAAGCAGAATCAGAGTGGTAGTTAAAGTGCATGGCACGGATGTTGAAGTTTTAGGTAGTCAATATATCCGGCGTGTTTTGGCGGTATGGGCGCTGAATCACGCGTCGGCCGTGGTGAGCGTAAGCACGTATCTTCGGGATATGCTGGTCGATTTGGGCGTGCAACCCAGAAAACTTACTGTCATCTACAATGGCATCGATGGGCAAAAATTTCGCCCATTTGATCGTGGTGTTTGCCGAGCCAAACTCAATTTGTCGAGCACAGCAAAAATTATTCTTTATGTTGGAAATCTTAAAAGTGATAAAGGGGTAGTTGATTTGATCCAATCATTTGCCAAGGTTGCCGCAGGCAACAGTTTTGCCATGCTGCTCTATGCGGGCGATGGCATTGCGCGCGCCGAGATTGAGCGCTTGAGTAAACAATTCGGGCTTGGCGAAGCGATTCGATTTCTTGGCAGGGTATCGCACGACGCATTGCCCGAATGGATTAATGCTGCTGACGTGTTGTGTCTGCCCAGCCACCATGAAGGTGTGCCCAATGTTTTGCTTGAGGCGGCTTCCTGTGGTGTTCCGAGCGTTGCCACGACCGTTGGCGGCATTCCAGAGGTCGTTACACCGGCTAGTGGTCTGCTGGTGGCGGCTGGCGACGTTAACGCGCTCGCAGGAGCACTGACGGAAGCGCTATCGCGAAATTGGGATCGAAGCAAAGTACAAAGTGCAGTGAAAACAGGTACATGGATGCAAAATGCGGCGCAACTTGCTGCCGTCATCCAAGGCGACGAGACGCTATGAAGGTTGTCAAGGGGATTAAGCGGTCATTGGCAGAAATGTTGCCGCCATCATGGTTGATCACCAAAGCGCGTATACATTCTGATGCTATAGCGCTCACTTTCGATGATGGTCCGCACCCTGATTTCACGCCTTTGGTGCTGGCGGTGTTGGCCAAATATGGGATGAAAGCAACATTTTTTACAATAGGCGAAAATCTCGTCAAGTATCCTGAGCTTGCCCGCAAAATTGTAAAAGACGGACATCAGCTCGGCAATCATTCATATTTCCATCGCGATTACCGAAGCCTGCCGCTTGCCCAGCAACTTGCAGAAATTGATCGCACCGATAAATTATTGGAAGAATTTGATGGCCATCAGCGGCATACATTTCGTCCGCCTCGCGGCGAATTGTCAGCCCGGTTGTTATTTGCCTTAATGTGGCGCAAACAAACGGTCGCGATGTGGTCTTACGACAGCATGGATTATCAGGGTCTTGGTGCCAAAAGTATTGTCCAACGATTCTCCGAGCAGCCCATGAACCGTGGCGAAATCGTGCTGATGCATGACGATAATGCACATACATTGGATGCGCTCGAAGAATTGCTGCCGACTTGGAAATCGCGAGGATGGGCATCGCAGTCTTTCTCCGGCTTGGGGATTGGCTGAATTATTTTATGGCACGGCTCGTTTGGCCTGCGTCAGTTTGATTAAGGTGTTCGATTATTTTGCTGGCAACAAGGTCGGCCATTTTTTTCGCGCCCTTGTCTGTGAAATGCACAAAATCTGCAAAGTATTCTGGCCCGCCTGGAATGATATTTGCCGCATCAACGACCGGCACGCCCTCACGCCGCCCGATGTCTTTAATTAATTCATTTGTTCGGCGTTCGAGATCAATGAATCCGTCTTCAAGCAAATTGGGATAAAAACGTCGCCACGCGGTAAGCATCGCGCGATCCGATTCTTTAAGCGTTACGCCAAAAAAAGTTGCATGCGTGATGAGGATGGGTTTGCCCCCGCCCGCTCGAATGGTGTCGATGACGCAACCAAAATCTTTTTCCATGGCTGAAAGCGTTTCGATGGGCATTTTTTCAATTGGCTTCTGATCGCGTGATGCGCTCCAGATGGTGTATTTTCCCAGCACGGTTCTAAGTGCTTCGGGTGCGAGCTTTTTCCCCGTTTCAACGGCTTTTCCAATGAATCGGGAATAATCCGCCAAGGTTCGCTGATCTGCCACAGGCCGCACCGGCTGCCCACAAAAAGCCGTTGTGGTGCCGATATAGTTCGCCGGGCTGGGGTATACGATTACAAACTGAGGTTGCGTTTTTTTCAGCGCCGCATCCAGATAAGTTACTCGACCGATACGGATGCCCGGCATCGCAATGTTAATGACGTTAAACCGATTGTTTAATGTTTCATTCAGCGTTTTTTCAATGATGCGCGGATATTCATTGTTTGCAGATTCATACAACCCAAACGATTCTGATGCACCGAAAACGATAATGTTGGCTCGTCCCGAAATAGGCTCCGGGCCGCGATATCCCAGTGAGTTCATTTGCCACTTGGCAAACTTTGCATTCGGCACTCCTTCCTTTCCCAACTGGCTGGATTGAAAAAGGTTGTTGATCGAATAGGGACGCAACAATGGCGCGCGCTCGCGAAAAAAGTCATCCACACGCGCTGCGACTTCCAAAGTGGTGAGCGATAAAAGACCGTAAATAAGACCGTAAATCGCGACACGCATAATTGTCGATGTTGACATGTGGCCTTGCCCTAAAACTGAAAGTATACGAATGCCTGCGGCTGCCCGCCATGAAACACGGAAAGATAGATCATCAGGGTGTAGGCAATAACGGCAAGAAACCGGGGAAATGCTTTTGCTTGTGTGAAAAAAAGCATGCCACTACGAAATTGAATAATCTGAACGACAAGCAGCGGTGAGATGATAAGTGCCACTTGTTTGACCAGATCCCGCTGTATTCCTTCCAGCGGATTCAACAGCGCAATTGACATTTCCACCACTTGGTTTAATGAGGTTGCCCTGAACAGAAGCCAGCCGTAGCATGTGAGCACAAACATGCAGAGAACGGTGAACCATTTCCAAAGTCCAGGCGTAAAATTGAATGTTTTGCCCATTAGAAGCAGCAATGGTTGCATTACGCGGTGCGCGGTGAGTAGAAAGCCATGATAAAACCCCCACAAAATGAAATTCCATGCCGCGCCGTGCCACAAGCCGCCTAAAACCATTGTGATCATTAAATTGCGATATACCTTGATCGTGCTGGTGCGGTTTCCACCCAATGGTTTGTATAAATAATCGCGCAACCAGGTTGAAAGGCTGATGTGCCAGCGTCGCCAAAAATCAGCAGGATTGGTTGCAAAGTAGGGAAGATTAAAGTTGAGCATAAACTCAAAGCCCATCAGCTTGGCGATGCCCCTGGCGATGTCGGTATAACCCGAGAAATCACAATAAATTTGAAACGCAAAAGCAATCACACCCACTGTCACCACTCCTCCCGATGGGGAAGGTGTCGAGAAAGCGGCGTTGACGATGGGTGCCAAGTTGTCGGCGATGACAATCTTTTTGAAGAAACCCCAAACAATCAGGTGAAGCCCCTCCCTTATTTTTTCGCTGCTGATTATTCTGGGATTAGTAACCTGAGGAATCAGCGTAGCAGCTCGTTGGATCGGGCCCGCCACGAGATGCGGAAAATAAAGTACGGCGAGAAAGAAATCCCAAAACGATTTGGTCGCATGTATTTCGCCACGATACACGTCAATCGTGTACGAAAGCGCCTGAAACGTGTAAAACGAAATTGCGATGGGCAACACAATTTCAAAAGTGCGCGTTCCAATATTGAATCCGAGCGTGTTGGCCAATAAGGTTGCTGAGTCAGCGAAGAAATTAAAATATTTGAAAAACCCCAGCAATGAAAGATTCAGGACAATGCTCGTGATGAGATATTTTTTACGGGCAGACGTGGGCTCGTTAAGAACCAGGCTCGCTTCCATGCGTTGAGCGGCCCAGTAATCAATACTGGTCGTCACCAGAAGCGGCAACAAAAATCGCCAATCCCAGCTCGCGTAAAAAAAGCAGCTCGCTAATACAAGAAAAGTATTTTGCACGCGATGCGGCAACAGATAATAGATCAACAGAACAATCGGCAGGAAGCCGACCAGGAACTCTAAAGAGTTAAAAAGCACGCATTTCCCCTTTTACTTTTTTTGTATCTGCATCATGCACTGCCTCATCAATAGGCTTTTATGCTGATCGCCTCATATTGGTCGTCGATTCCTTACCAGTTTATCAAGCCAATTTGATTTCTGATAACTTTAGCTTTTGCGTTGCTAGGTTAAAATTTAATCGACTCTGTTCGTAAATGAATTTCCCTTACCACGAAAGAACTAAAATAAATGTAGCAAGCTGTATGCAAAATAATGCGTGCAGAAAGATATGTGCAGTAGGAATTCTTGCTGCGTTCAGGGCGTGCATATATGCTTACTGTTTGATGGTAAAAATTAACACTACAGGATTTTTTTGCGGATCGGTTTAGGGAGAAAAGGCTTGATCATTTTAGGGTTGACTAGTTTGTTGGCGGCAGCGTTAGTTTATGTGGGCGTGATTGCGCTTGGATTAAAGCGACGTCGTGTCGACATATGGTGGGGAGATTACATGCGACATTTGCGCGACAAAGCAGATCTGCCCTCGAACTCTCAAACCCGGCACATCATGTTTTGCTTCGTGGATCATTACGAGCCCAGATGGGGGAAAGCGGACTATGCAACTGAAGTCGCGCGCGTTGATCGCTGGGTGGATGAATATCCTAGGCTTTGTGCAGGTCATCGCGATGCGGATGGCCAAGCGCCCAAACACAGTTTCTTTTTCCCGTCAGAGGAATATCGCCCGACACATATTGATAAGCTGGTCGCACTCTGTGCAGCCGGCTATGGCGAAATTGAAATCCATCTGCATCACGATAACGATACGGAAGCGGGGTTGCGCGCCAATTTAGGCGAATTTATTGAACGCCTTGTAAATAAACATGATGCTCTGCCCATTGACGCCAAGACTGGCCATGCGCTTTGGTCATTTGTTCATGGTAACTGGGCGCTCGATAATTCGCGAGACGATGGTCGGTGGTGCGGGGTGAATAATGAATTGCAGATTTTGCGAGACATGGGATGTTACGCAGACTTTACTTTGCCAAGTGCGCCTTCTGATACGCAGACTTCGACAATAAATTCAATTTACTATGCGACCGACGATCCAGACAAACCGAAGTCGCACGATTCTGGGGTGCGTGTGCGCGTGGGTGGACAGCGCGGAGGCGATTTGATGATTATTCAAGGGCCTTTGTCGTTGCGTTGGAAAATGCGCGGCATTATCCCCATTCCTGCAATCGAAAACGGTGATATCAGAGCAAGCAACCCGCCATCACCCGCCCGGATTGATTCCTGGATTAACACAGGTGTGCACGTCAAAGGCCGTCCGGAATGGATTTTCATTAAAATTCATACGCATGGCACGCAGCAGCAAGATATGGATTCTTTGTTGGGGCCGCCTGTGGGGAAGATGTTTCAGTATCTGGAAGAAAAATATAATGATGGTGAAAAATTCCAGCTTCACTACGTGTCGGCGCGAGAAATGTACAACATCATACGCGCTGCTGAGGCGGGCAATGAAGGCAATCCTAATCAATTTCGGGATTTTTCGATTCCGCGACCTGGATATCAGGGCCCGTCACGCACGCCGGTTGCGGCAGCGGCTGGTGAATAACAGCGGTGCATTTTTTTAAACCGTTTTTCCATAAACAAGAAAGCAAAAGGGTGAAGTGGTGACAGGCGAAATCGCGCAGAAAATGCAAAACGCATTTGTCGGCAACGCTATTACTGAGCCACGTCGGCGTTTGCTGCTGGTAGCCTACAGTTTTCCGCCTGTCGGCGGCGCAGGTGTACAGCGACCTGTGAAGTGGGTCAAAAATCTTGGCCAGTTTGGTTGGAATGTCACCGTGTTAACGCCCGAAAATCCGTCGGTGCCCACGCGCGACGATAGTTTATTTCCCGATATTCCGGAAGATGTTTTGATCGTGCGCGCGAGAACGTGGGAGCCGGATTATCAATCGAAGCAGGCCATGCTGGATAAGATTGGCGCTGCGCGTGAGGGGTTGCTAAACCGCGCCAAAGCGGGTGCAAAAAAATTAGTTCGTCATGCCGCCAAGTTGGCCTTGCAGCCCGATCCGCAAATTTTGTGGGTGCCTAGCGCGATCCGTGCGGCGCGAAAAGTTTTAAGTGAAATGCAGCACGACGCGATTTTAGTGACTGCACCTGCGTATTCGAGCTTTTTTATTGGTACATCGTTGAAACGGCAATTCAAGCTGCCGTTGGTGATGGATTTCCGTGACGAGTGGGATTTGAGCGGGCGCTATCTTGAAAACGCGCAACGCGATAATTTTTCGCGCATGGTTCAGGCGCGTATGCAGCGATACGTGCTTCGGCGTGCAGATGCTGTGGTCGCGACCACCCATGCCAGCACCGCGAATCTTGCAGAAAAGTTATCGCGCTTGAATCGATCAAACATAAAAGCGGTTACCGTTTTTAATGGGTTCGATGCAGGAGATTTTAGTCGTGACAAACTTGAAAGTGCCATGCTTTCTGCCGACAACATGCCCACGCCAACTCATTTCCGGCTGCTGTATACCGGCACGTTGTGGAATTTGACGACAATTGAGCCTTTGGTAGCGGCGATCCTTCAGCTCGAAAAAACGGTGCCGGAACTGGTGGCAACACTGGAGCTGGTATGCGTGGGGCGCAAAACGCCCGAGCAGATTGCCATTCTTGAGCGGCTGCGCAATTTCGGATGCCGTTTGAAATTAATCGATTATTGTACGCATGCTGAAGTACTGGGCTGGCTTCAGTCTGCGAATGCGCTGTGCCTTCTTTTGAGTGATGTTCCGGGCGCCGAACGTGTTGTGCCGGCAAAATTATTCGAATATCTTGCGATTCGTCGTGACATTCTGGCCATCATGCCGAAGGGCGAAGCGGCTGACATCGTGAAACGATTTTTCCCGGCGGGCCATTGTGCGCCGAATGATATTGATGCCATCGCGAGCTGGCTGAAAAACCGCTTGTCGGGGGAAATTAGTGCAAATGCGGAGCAAATTGCATCTGGCGACATCGACGAATTTAATCGCGTCTCGCAAACTGGCCGGCTCGCAGGGCTGTTGAATGAAGTTACGCAACAGCACACATCGCAGTCGGCGCATCAATCCGCGAGTACCTGATCATCATGTTTTTACTACCGCTTTTATTTTGGTCAAGCGTCTTTGGGGTGGCATATATTTTTTTTGGCTACCCTTTGCTGGTCTGGTTTTACGCCCGGTCGTCGCAAAAAATAGTGAAACGCAATACGCGTCGATCTTTATCGATTGTGATCGTTGCGCATAACGAAGCCCGGTCGCTGCCCAAAAAAATAGCCAGCTTACTGGTGTGCGAAAAAGCTGAATGGATTGAAGAAATTTTGATTGGCTCGGACGGATCGACTGACGATACGGTATCGGTTATTCAAGCGCACGCCGATCCGCGGGTCAGAGTCGTTGCATTTTCATCTCGTCGCGGCAAGCCCGCCGGGTTAAACGATCTGGTGCCCCAGTGCTGCGGTGAATTTGTCCTGTTTGCCGATGCGCGTCAGGAGTTTGATCAGCATTGTCTGGAACGCTTACTTGAAAATTTTGAAGATGAAGCGATTGGCGTTGTGTCTGGTGAGCTGGTGTTGCGTGCACACGCTGACGAAACCGCCGCAGCGCAAGGCATCGGTTTTTACTGGCGGTATGAAAAGTTTATTCGCAAATGCGAGAGTGCTTATCGCGGCGTTCCCGGCGCAACTGGCGCATGTTACGTGATTCGCCGTTCGCTATTTAATCCCATTCCAGAACAAACAATTCTGGATGATGTTGCGATTCCCATGCAAGCGGTGATCGCAGGGTATCGCTGCGTATTTGAACCTGCCGCCATTATTTTTGATGTTCCCTCACAATCGCCGCGACAAGAGTCGGTGCGGAAACGGCGAACGATTGCTGGCGCGGCGCAATTGGTGAAATTGTTTCCGCATTGGCTCTCACCCGCGAATAATCCGTTATGGCTGGAGTTCGTTTCGCACAAGTTGCTTCGTCTTATTTCACCGCTGCTGTTGATCACGATTTTTGCAACCAATTTGGCACTTTTGTATTATCTGTTTTATCAATTTGTATTCGTGTTGCAGCTTGTTTTTTATGCAGCCGCGTTAATCGGCTGGATATGTCAGCTCACGGGGCGCAAAGCGCCACTGTTTGGCCCGCCGCTCATGTTTTTAGCACTCAATATCACCACTTTTTTAGCGCTCTGGGATGTTGTGCGTTCGCGCTATCGCGTGACGTGGCAGAAGTAACGCTAACTTGTTAGTCGTGTAAACGTAAATTCAAACTCTAATAAATAAGAGAGTTTTGAAGTATTTTTATGTCAAACGCCTCGCCAATGCTAGATAGTGTCGTCACGAGATGCGGTTAAATACAGTCTTCACACCAAGTCGGAGGCACAAATGACCACATCACCAGCAGCAACTCATCGGCACGACATCTCAGATCGGCACTGGGAATTGCTCGAACCGCATCTACCCGGCCGGGCTGGTGTTTGGGGCGGGATCGCGCAGGACAACCGTCAATTTGTCAACGCCGTATTCTGGATTCTGCGCACCGGTGCCCCGTGGCGGGATTTGCCAGCGTCCTATGGTGGGTGGAAAAACACCCACCGACGCTTTTGCCGTTGGCGTGACCAAGGCATTTGGGAGGCGCTGCTGGAGCAGCTCATTGTTGAGCCCGACTACGAATGGCTCATGACGGGGTGGCCTAGGGCCATCGATGCCAACCACTGCAAGGTACATCCCCATGCTGCCGGTGCGCGCGGCGGCAATCAAGGCATGAGTCGTACAAAAGGGGGCTCAACACCAAGATACATCTGGCCGTGGATGCGCATGGTATGCCGGTCAGAGCCATTATTACAGAAGGTACCCGCGCAGATTGCGCAGAGGCTGAGAGCCTGATTGATGGGTTTCAGATGGACTATCTACTGGGCGACAAAGGCTATGACAGCGACGCGATTGTGGCGAAGGTCGAAGCGCAAGGGGCCACGGCAGTAATTCCGTCGCGCAAGAATCGCAAACAACCCAGAGAGCTTGACAAGGATCTCTACAAGCTACGTCATCTGGTAGAGAATGCATTCCTGCACCTTAAGCGGTGGCGGGGTATCGCTACCCGCTATGCGAAGAACCTGTCTTCGTTCGTGGCTGCCGTGCAGATTCGATGCCTCGCACTTTGGCTGGCTATCTCGTGACGATACTATCTAGAGTTTCAGTTTAAAATTGTGGGCATTAAACTAATCCTGCGTTATGCAAACGCACGATAATGTAAATGCCGACTATGGATGAAATCGAGATCATTGCCGAACGCTTTAACCACCGCGTTTCGCGCGGAGGTTGGCTATCTGTCCGGCTGAGTTCGATATTGATACATTGCGCAGCACAAACGCATAAGCCCAATAATAGAAAGAGATTGGGAATATAAGTTCTGGATAGAAAAAAAGCGCAGGTCAAAAAGCCGAGCAGAGACGCGCGTATCAATGCCGCCCATTTTGTCTGCTCACTGCCACGCGGCGCGCGCGCGAGGGCATGGTTCAAACTTGCGAATGCAATCACAAGAATACCCACCCAGAAAAAATATCCCAGCAAGCCTAATTCAGAAAAACATAACACCCAGGAGTTATGGGCGGTAATGAAGTTGTAATCGATAAAGTTTCGGAAGCCCACGCCGAAAATCGGGTACATCCTGAACATGGCAATGCCTTCACCCCATGCGTCGATACGATCACTGGCTGAATCGTCATCAGATGAAAATTCGCGACCGCCTGCAAGCCCTGATAGTGCCGTTGAGAGGGCAATGAGTATGCCCACCATGAGCATGGTTCTTGCTGTGCCAAAACGCTGTTTAATGATGAAGAAAAATAATGCCGCGATGCCCAGTATTGCGCCCCGTGAATGTGTGAGATAGATCGTATACAAAAGAATTGCTGCGGGAATGCCCACCAGCAATAAATTTCGCAGGCGCTTTTTCGCGACGTAGCCGCCAAACAAAAATGGCAGTGCCATCACCATAGCTTGACCGAAATCGTTCGGATCATTTAGAAATCCAAAACTGCGCACTCTCCATAACACTCGTCCCGATGTATCCTGCGATGGAATTTCACTCATTTGTACTGGTGAATCATCCGCTTCCGAAGATTCGTTTATCTGCGCGATGATGAGTTGCTCGCGCATGAAGCCAGTGTGAAATGACGCGATGGATGCGACCGCCAGCAGCACGGTGCAAATAGCGATGGTGAAACAACTCATTTTTAACCGCGACATCGTGTTGACGTTAATGACGGTGAGCAAAAAAATGACGGCAGATGGGCTGAAAAGCAATAATGCATTTAGCGCGTCGCCCACAAGCCCTTTGGTGGCGAGCGAAAAAAAAATGGCCATGCAAAACAGGGAAACCAAAAATACCGTGTGTTTCTTGGCCTGATTCTGCTGCCCCATGAACTGAGATGGTGCGGCATTGAATGCCAGTGCGGCAAGGCTGGCCAGTAAACTGACGATGGATAGCCAGAGTGTTGTTTTGTAAATTTCGAGCTCTGGTGCAAAAGCCTCGACGGGCCGCAAATAAGTAAACGCCAGCACCAGTAAATAAATCGCAAAGCTCATGTGCTACGGAGTAAAAAAAGTGTTCGGTCAGCGCAAGACTTTGCCACCAACATTTCGTGCGCAAACAAGAGCCGCGAAAGCGGCAAAAGCCTGCATGCGACTGCAACGGGATCGATAATAGAAATGGTCAAAATAGGCTGTATCACTTGCGCGCCAATACTGCCTTTACCATAGGCACAGTTACGATACGCAGTCCAACAATGAAGGCTGTAAAAATGACGGCGGAAACAACGATTTTAATAGCGAGGTGCATATCCCGCATGACCCACAAACCCGCACCCATGACGAGATTTGCCGTGATAATGCCAAAGGCATCGCGAGGCGCGAGTGGTGAGCCCATATTTTTCCAGTAAACAACGACGGCGGGAATAAGCAGGGCAAGTAGTCCCACCACAAAGGCGATGGCCGCCCCGATAATGCCGCCGAACTTGATCCCGGCCACCATGACGCCAAGGCTCACTACGGTTGCCACTGCATAAAGACGCAGTACGATTTTTTCGCGCCGTGTTGCGCGAAGAAATTCAAACAAGGCACCGTATGCAAACGCAAACGGCACACTCGTCCCGAGAATTTTCAGCACAGTCGCAGATTCGGAATATTGGGCACCGAATATCAGCGCAATGATGTCATCCGCCGAGCCGTAAAGGCCCACGGTCACTGGCGTGGATATGATCAATAGCATTTTCATCGCGCCGCGTACCAGAAGCTTTAATTCATCGGCAGATCCATTGTGCAAGCTGGCGAATCGCGACGACAAGGCAGTGGCTATGCCGTCATAAATCGGTTCGAGCCGCTGCACCAGGGTTTGTGCAGAACCATAAATGCCGGCGGCATTTGCGCCCAGCATATTGTTGATAAGTACCACGTCAATGCGCTGACGGATCGTGCCAAGCAAATTCTGAAAAAGAAACGTCCAGCTATTTTGAACGTGCGCCCAATGCTGGCGATGCGGGCGTCGCAATGTGAATACGCCAACCCGCTTACTAAACAAATACCAGGAAAATCCGAGCGTCACCGCGCTGCCCAGCGTATAGGCACCGACAACACCGGCCAGATTGGCCTTGGTCAGCACGGCCAGCACACAGGCGAGCTGTACGAAGACACCAGAGATGCCCATGGATACGGCCACAGATTTCATGCTTTCCACGCCGCACAGCCCGTCAATAAAACATCCTGACAGCGCATTGAGGATAAGCTGAGCGGTGAGCAGTACCACTAGCGTGATCGGGATATGGTGATCAACCCACGCAATATAAGTGGCGACAAGAATGACGGCAATTAATGCCAGTGCAAATCGCAGGACCAGCATATCCTCGACAATTTCCAGCGCTCGTTCGCGCCGAGATGCAATTTCTCGCACACTGTACGGGCGCAACCCCAGATTGCTGATCGGTGCAAACAAAGCCGCGTAAGACAACAGCAACAACAAGATACCGTAGTCGTTCGTGCCCAGATATCGCGCCACCAAAGCGGTCACAACGAGTGATGTGACGCCCATGATAAGCGGCTGCGCGATCAGCCATACTGAATTTCTTGCCACGGTTGTCGCGCTTTTCATAAGTTGCTTGGAATAGTCTGGTTAATGTAAGTCGTACAACCATGAACGATATCGGTGCGCGATAATTTATGTAGGTTAACGTTGAATTTGCAATGGTTGAATGTATTTTTTGGCGGCCGAATGCTTTGTCATGCCCGCGAAGAGATGGGATGACGTAAACACATCGCCTCATCACGCGATTTGGTCAACCTCACGCTGCTTCATCGCGCTCGCTCTCGCGATTTTTCGCCCACTCAAGCAGGCTTTTAAATAAAGAGAGTGTTGCCGTGTTGCTCCGCTCAAGGCGCAACATGGTTGTTTCGAGGCGGATCAGCCCCTGCTCTATGTGCACAAGCTGTTCT
>JANXWW010000413.1 GCA_025350945.1 Burkholderiales bacterium | reverse complement strand
CCCCATGCGGCTTTGCATGGCTTGCTTGATTTGCTCATTGCGTGCCAGAAAGCCAGCATCATCAATCGCGCCCCAGCGTACACACATCGCAGGCAAGCCCGTCGCCAGACGCGCCTCGGCTAGCGATTCAAGGTAGGCGTTAGCGGCAACATAGTTGGCTTGCCCCGGATTGCCAAACAAAGTTGTGGCTGATGAAAACAGCACGAAGAAATCCATCTTCATGTGACGCGTCATGCGATGCAGATATTGCGCGCCCAAAATTTTGGGTGCCAGCACGTTGCGGATTTGCTCGGCATTGGTGTTTCGTACCAAGCCATCTTCAATCACCACCGCCGCGTGCACGATACCGCGCAACGGCGGCATTTCGGTCGAGATCAATGCGAATAATGTTGTAAGCGATTTTTCGTTGGTGACATCACACGCTGCCGCATGCACCCGCACACCGCCCGCTCTGAGTTCAGCAATATTTGTCATCGCCTCAGTCGATACGGGGCCGCTGCGACTAATCAGCACCAGATTTCGGGCACCTTTGCTCACCAGCCATTGTGCGGTCTTCAAGCCAAATCCGCCGAGCCCACCCGTGACCAGATAAGTCGCGGATGGTGGCAATTGCAGCGCACGATGCGCTTGCCTAGGCGCATGAATATGGTTGATACCATTGCGATAAGTGATAACAATCTTGCCGATTTGCCGCGCTTGCTGCATGTAGCGAAAAGCGTCAACCACATCGTCGGCTTCGAAAGATTGGTACGGCAACGGATGCAACACGCCTTCGCTGAATAATGTCATCACGTCGCGGAACAGCTTATGCGTCAACACCGGATGCACTTTCATCAATTGATCCGCATCGATACCAAAATACGAAATGTTGTTGCGGAACGGACGTAGACCTATTTTGGTGTTCTCGTAAAAATCGCGCTTGCCCAGTTCAAGGAAACGGCCGAATGGTTTTAACACGCGCAGATTGCGGTTGATGGCTTCACCCGCGAGCGAGTTCAACACCACATCCACGCCCTCACCGTTGGTGATGCTGAGAATCTGATCGGCAAACGCGTGTGAACGCGAATCAAAAACATGATCTGCTCCCAACAGACGCACAAAGTCGCGCTTTTCATCGGACCCTGCGGTTGCAAAAATTTCGGCACCACACCACTTCGCCAATTGAATTGCCGCAATGCCCACACCACCTGCTGCACCGTGAATAAGAATGCGTTCTCCCTCGCACAGTCTGGCGAGATGATTGAGCGCGTAATACGCGGTAAAGAAAGTGCCAGGAATGGTTGCCGCCGCCTCGAATGAAATTCCGTTCGGGATACGTGAAACAGCCCCTTCGCTGGTAATAACGCGATTGCTGAAACTGGATGGGCCGAAGGCAACCACAGCGTCACCAATGTCGAAACCCGTGACATCGCCGCCGATTGCCGTCACCACACCGGAACACTCAAGGCCAAGCGTCGGGCCGGCAAAACCATCTTCAACGGCTTCATCAGACAGAAGACCAAGCGCATACATCACGTCGCGGAAATTTAGGCCGGTCGCGCGCACTTCAATTTCGACTTGATCGCCTTGTGGTGCCATTTGTGGTGCCACATAAGCGCTGGGCTCCCAACGCAAATTTCTAAGCTGGCCTGGAAACTGGAAACCCAAGCGAACGGTGGGCTGTGAAGAGGGTGCAGCCGCAATATCAGCTACCGTACTTGGTTCAAATTCTGTGCTGTTTGTTGCATTGTGAGTTGCACTCTCAGTTGCGGGTCGGCGCGCGGATGAGCTGCGAAGCGTACGTGGCTCAATACGCAAGCGTGGAACATATCGTGCGCCTGATGTGGTGAGCAGCACCTCATTTTCCAGACTGCCAATATCTCCCATTGGCTGACAGATTTCGCGCGCAATGGCGTGTGCGGCAATTTCCGGGCTGGTACCGCTTTCTATATCCAGCAGGTACGCAGAAACATGCGACGGCTCATTCATTAACGTCCGACCCAGCCCCCACAGCGTTGCGTCACGTGTTGCGGCCATATTGGCGCGACGATGTGGCAACAAACTGCTTGCTGCGCCAGCCGTCACCAACCAAAGCGCGGTTTCAATGTGACAGGTTTCGAGCGCCTGTAAAACATTCGCAGCAATCGCACAACGCTCAACTTGTGCCGTCAAAAGATGGGCGGTCACAGGCTCATCGGCATTGACCACGAGCCCGCATAGATGCAGCACACCCGCAATTAACGGATGTCGCAATTTAACGTCGGCCATCATCGATTCCACCGCCATCGCATCACCGAAATCAAGCGTATAGCCAACATCCGATTTGCCATTAATATCGCTCACGGGCGGGCCGCCGCGCGGCGTCAATCCGGCTGAATGACTGGCCAGAATAATTTCATCGCCCTGCGCAAAAATATTGCGGCGAATAAATTCAGCAAGCTCGCGCGAATAAGAATAAGGCTGGCGCGATGATGCCGAAGATGATTGCTGTGGCGGTATAGAAAGGTTATCGACCAGTGCAATCCATACGCGCTTGCCCGCGCCGCATACACCGTTATCCGCGCTTGCAGATGCGGCGGATTGCGCGCCAGTATTGGGGGCCAGCATAGGTTCAGCACGCGCCGCCGCCTCAGCAAGCAGCAAATACGGACTGTTTAACGCAACCGGATCTAGGGCGATGAGATGGCTATTTGCAAATCCCATTGAATCCAGTCGAGCTCGCCAATACGACGGCGAGCGCTGAATGGAGGCAGACTCGTCCGTCGAGGAAGGCCACCAACTTCTCGCGCCTCCAAAAACAAAATCTGCCCATCGTGAAGAGGGAATGCCCAACAGCAAAAGTGATGCGCCTGCTGCCAACACCTTGCGCACATGTTCAAGCGCAATACGCTCGTTTTCTTCACAACTAAAATCACATGCAACGATGGCAAGCTGGAAAATCGGCTCAAGCGAATTTGATTTTATGCTGGCCGCAGCGCCGGAAGCACCCGCGTGCGCGTTTGCGTTTGTATTCGCCGCCAGCGTTTGAATATCGAGACGCGCAAATTTCTCCTGAAGGCGACGACACTCTTCAGCGGACGCCGAATTGGTGGTCGCAAACACATAATCGCAGCGATCAAGATCAAGCGCATGGCACAAATCACCCGCAAACAGCGGCATACCATCGCTGATTTCAATAATGCGAAGTCGCTGGCCTTCCGGCAATTTTTCAGCCATCGTCGTAAGCGATTCGCGAATAGCCTGACTGATACCCTTGCGTCCTTCACTTCCGATTACGTGCTGGAATAGCTGCGGCAGTGTGCACTCACGCGGAAGCAATGCAGCCAGCGGCTTTTCTCCCCGAATCAGGGGTGCCAAATTTCTGCCAATCCGGCCTACTGCGTTCAATATAGGCAAGCGGTCAGGGTGATCAGCAATCAGGCTATTCCAGATATCCTGGGACGTGGGGGAGGCATCCGGCATTTGCAGACGATACTCGCCTGCTTGGTCAACGATCAGTTGATCCTCGCTCAGGATATGCAGGAGTCTGGCCAATAGCGGCGCACTTTCGGCACTCTTGGTATCAAAGCGCGTCACGATATCGTTACGAACACTCTCACCCGATTCAATCAAGCGAACGAATGCCTCTGCGGCAAAACTTGCGCACAACGCATCCAGCAAAGGCTCCACTTCCTCAACATACGATGCGATTACGCCACGTGCGGCAATTTTTTTCACGGCAACGTTCAATGCCTGCTCAAACATGCGATGTGCGCCTTCCATCGTCCAGGCCGACGATGATGGATGGGGTTTCGGGATCGCGTGATAATTCAGCAAACGCAAATGGTCAGACGCATCCTTGCGCAAACGAATACTGCGGAAGCGCGCATCTTTCACCCACCCAATCAACGCGCCCTGCTCATCAAACAACGTGAAATTCGCGCTGAGTGAATGAGGGGAATGGCGCAACAAAGTGGCGCGCACAAAAGCAGGAACCGCTTTCGTCCCGTTGAAAAACAAGCGACCAAATTTTGTTGGCACATAGGCAATGCCCGTGTGCACCGCCGCACGATTTTGCAGCAGATGAATGATGAGCTGAAATGTGCAGTCCAGCAACGCAGGATGGATTAAATATTTGCCAACATCCGCTTCAATTGCGCGCGGCACTTGCAACTTCGCCCAAACATTATTGCCATCCACCCAGCCGGATTCCACCGCCTGGAATGCCGGTCCATAATTCAAACCCACCGACTCGGTGAGGCTTAAATGATGCGCGGCATTAAAATCGGCCGCTCTTGCGGGCAGCGCAAGTGGGTCGGCGTTGGTCGTAATACGCAGCAAATTTTCGGGCTCACCCGGAATACGTCCTGTCGCATGCAAGGTCCAGCTATCTTCGCTCTGCTGTGGCTTTCCGCGGATGGTAAAACTGCCGTCCGACGAATCAATAACAACGCGAAGCGTTTTCGAATGCTCCTGGCTCAGCACCAATGGTGATCGAATTTCCAGTTCTTCGATTTCGATTGGCCCCGAATGCACACTATCATCATGCGTGCCCAATTGAAATTGCGCACTTGCAGCGAGTGCCAGCTCGGCAAACGCAGTGCCCGGAAAAACGGTGCCATCGCCGACAACGTGATCTGCCAGCATGGGATTGTCACTCGCATCAATTTGATTCTCCCATGCAAATTCCTGCTGGCTTAGCTTAAATCCCAACAGCGGATGCACCTTGCGGCGTTGCAAGAGCTTCAATGAATCTGGTGTTACCGCATGGGTCAATGTCTCCCGCTGCCACGAGTAGGTGGGCAACTCGGCAAATGGTGCGATGTGGGGAAACAACATTTTCCAATCGACTGTCACACCGGCAATCAGGGTCTGCGCCAGCGCACCCCACACACGTCGCGCACGATCATCACCGCGCTGCAGCGTGGTGATAACCCGCCCCTGGAGCTTGGCTTCTTTGAGGCTGTCATTGATGTAGCTGCGAAGAATCGCATGCGGACCAATTTCCACAAAAACGCGAATGCCGTCTTGCTGGATGCGCTTGATCGCATGTGCAAACAACACGGGTTTGCGAATGTTTTGCCACCAGTAATCCGCTGTAAGCGCATCACCAGACAAAGGAGTTCCGGTCACAGTTGATACAAAAGTCACCTGTGCCTCGCCAGGGCGTATTGCACTAAGCGATTGATGAATACCGGCCTTGATACCATCCATGGCCGGACTATGAAAAGCGTAGTCCAAATCAAGACGCTTATAGCCGATGATGCGCTTCGCCAACTCCGCCTCAAAGAGCGCGAGTGGCACGATGTCGCCCGCAATGGTCACGCCGCGTGAGCTATTAACGCCCGCCAAGGCAATAAATTCCTGAAAACCTGTTTCGGCGAGCAACGCTTGCGCCGCCTCAAAACCTAAAGCAACCGCCGACATCTGTCCCATGCCTTTGGTTTTTCCTTGCAGCGCGCTGCGGTGATAAATAACCTGCACCGCCTGCTCAAGCGTAAGCGCCCCAGCGGCCCATGCAGCCGCAACTTCGCCCACACTATGTCCCGCAACGGCGGCGGGCATTAGCCCATGCGAACGCAGCATTTGTGTGACGCCAACCTGGATCGCAAAAAGTGCTGGCTGTGCAATTTCCGTTCTTGCGTAACGCCCCTGACCACTAAGCATGTTTTCACCATTAAGCTCGTTTCCCAGCTCGTCTTCAAGAGAATAGTCAGCGTATTGCTTGAAGATTTGATCAACAGCGCGAACCGCCTGACGAAACACGCTGTCTTCCGCCAGCAAGCGACGACCCATGCCCTCCCATTGCGAGCCATTGCCCGAATAAATGAACGCCACTGCCGAAGGACTGGCAAGTGAAGTACCACTATCGACTTGCAGCTCAGTTTCGCCACCTTCGGCAAAACGATCCAGCGCGTTGGCAACAGATAGCGACGCGCCACCGTAAATCACGGCGCGATGCTCATGCCACTCACGATTAAATGCAGCAGCGTATGCGGTGTTGTAAAGACTGGTATTTTTAGGCGATCGCAAAAATGCCGCAAAACTTTTTG
>JANXWW010000401.1 GCA_025350945.1 Burkholderiales bacterium | reverse complement strand
GTGCTGCTTGGCATGGTGTTTGGTGCCTCTTCGCTTTATCTCGTACTAAAAGTGGGCCTCACGGTCAGCGCCTCGATTCCTGTTGCCGTTATCGCGATCACGCTATTTCGTTTGATGTCGAAAACGGGTGCGCGCGATTCCACCATTCTTGAAAACAACATCGTGCAAACCGCCGGCTCGGCCGGCGAATCCATCGCGTTTGGGTTGGGCGTGACCATGCCCGCGATTCTTATTTTGGGATTCGATCTGGAGATTGCACGGGTAATGCTGGTCGGCGTGCTGGGTGGATTGCTCGGCATTCTGATGATGATTCCGTTGCGTCGCAGTTTGATTGTTGCGCAGCACGACAAACTTAAATATCCCGAAGGCACCGCCTGTGCGGAAGTGCTGAAAGCGGCGGAGCTGTCGAAGGCATCGAGCGCTTCCAAAGTAAGCGATGGCAGCGCGGGTGTAATTTTCCTGGGCTTCGGTGTGGGGCTGTTGTACAAGGCGCTGAATGTGGCGTTCAAAGGCTGGAAAGATGTGCCGGAGAAAGTTTTTGGCACGCCGTTAAATGGTGGCTCGGTCGGTGCGGAAATTTCGCCGGAGTTGTTAGGCGTTGGCTACATCATCGGCCCACGTATCGCCTCGATCATGTGTGCGGGCGGCGTGATGGCTTATTTGCTGCTGATTCCGATGATCAAGTTTTTCGGTGATGCGCTATCAACACCACTCGCGCCCGCCGCCAAGCTGATTCACGATATGAGCCCCAACGATATTCGCGGTGCCTATGTGCTTTACATCGGCGCGGGTGCTGTTGCTGCGGGCGGTATCGTCAGCCTGTTTCGCGCCTTGCCGACGATTTGGCACAGTCTCAGCGCCAGCTTCGCGAGCTTTAGTGAAAAATCCACAACCGCGAACAATTCGCGTACTGATAAAGATATTCCCATGAAATGGGTGTTGATCGGCTGCTTCGCAATTGTAATTATTATCATGCTCTCGCCGCCGTTGCACATGAATTTTCTGGGCGCGTTGCTGATAGTTGTTTTCGGATTTCTATTCGCCACGGTGTCCTCGCAATTGACAGGCGAGATCGGCTCATCGAGTAACCCGATTTCCGGCATGACCGTCGCCACACTGCTTTTTACTTGCCTCATTTTCTTATTGGTTGGCTGGACGGGCGGGCCGTATTACGTCACCGCACTTTCTGTTGGTGCAATTGTTTGCATCGCATCGAGTAACGCTGGTACGACTTCGCAGGATCTGAAAACAGGATTTTTGGTCGGTGCCACACCGCGCTTGCAGCAGTACGCGATTCTGTGCGGCGCACTTGCCTCGGCGGTTCTGCTGGGGCCAATTTTGTTGAAGTTAAATAATGCGTCTACCGTTTATGTTCCTGCTGCGCAGATCGCACCGGGATTAAAAACTGATGTAGCCAGCTTGACTGAAACGGTAACGCTGCAAGGCCCGCAAGCCGCCACTGACACGAAAACATATCGTGTGTGGCATAAGACCGACATCGCAGGTGGTGCGGCAGGAAAATATCTGGTGGATGACACGGGTGCTGCGGCTTACTTGGTTGATCCAGGCATAAACGGCGCGCACAACAAACGGCCTGATGGCACCGAAGTACGCAAATACGATGCGCCCAAAGCGGTGCTAATGTCGTACATCATCAAAGGCATTTTGGATCAACAATTGCCGTGGGCGCTGGTGATGTTTGGTGTGGTCATCGCGCTCATCCTTGAAATGGCGGGTATCTCATCGTTGCCGTTTGCTGTCGGTGTTTACTTGCCACTGTCGTCATCCGCGCCGCTCTTCATCGGCGGCATGGTGCGTTGGCTGGTGGATCGTCGCCGCAACAAACACGCCCATTACGCAAACCTGAACGAGGAAGAACGCGTTGCCGCCGGTGATCGTGGTGCGGGCGTCTTGTTGTCGTCAGGCTATATTGCCGGTGGCGCGCTGGCGGGCATCATCATTGCGTTTACCGCCGGTGTGCTGACTGATTTTGACAAGTCGATTACCGATTGGTCAGTCGCGCACAATCCGTTTTTCGAAGGTGCGAATGCGGATTTATTGTCGATGTTGCCGTACGCGTTTTTGGTGTTGCTGCTGATTTGGGTGGGGCGGGAGAAAAGCAAGCATAAGCGCGTTTAGTAGCCCTAAAGCATCATCATCACGCGCCGCAAATCAGCATCATCCGGATCGCGATCTTCCACAAAGCCAAGTTGTTTCATTAGCGCGAGCATGTCGCTATTGCTGGCAAGCACTTGGCCGATGATGGCTTTTATTCCACGGCTGCGGGCGATGGCGCAAATCGTTTTCATCAATGCCGAGCCGATGCCGCGATGGTGAAAATCATCGGCCACCACCAGTGCGAATTCGGCAGTAATCGCGTCGGCGTTGAGCAAATAGCGCGTTACGCCGATGATGCGCTCATCCGATGTGCCGTCGTTGATTGTGGCCACAATGGCCATTTCGCGGTCGTAATCGATCTGCGTGAATCGTGCGAGAAGCGTTGGTGATAACTCCGCCATCGTTGATAGAAACCGGTAGTAGCGTGCCTCACTTGATAGTGCACGCACAAACTGTTGTAGTTTGTCGGCATCTTCGGGGCGCACCGCGCGAAATCGGCAATGAAATCCATCGCGGGTGGTGATTTCGTGCGTGAGTGAATTCGGATAGGGCAGGATCGCCATGTGCGCGTAGGGTGTTGCTGAGGGAGCCATCTGGCGCACCACCGCGCGTGCATCAACCGCAGCCGCGCCCTTGTCATCAACAATGATCGGATTGATATCAAGCTCTTGCAACTCGGGCAGTTCACAAATCATTTCTGACACGCGCAGCAAAATATGCTCCAACGCCTCCGCGTCTGCGGGTGGCATGCCGCGCCATGCACCGAGCACGACAGCAGAGCGTGCTTTTGCGATCATGCGTCGCGCGAGAAATTGATTGAGCGGCGGCAGCGCGACGGTTCGATCATCGATTACCTCGATCATGGTGCCACCCGCACCGAACGTGAGCACCGGCCCGAACAATTCGTCGGTGGTCATGCCGATATAAAATTCGCGGCCGTTGCGTTTTGAAATCATGCGCTGGATTGCTGCGCCGTCCACTTTTGCCGTCGACGCACGAAACGCAACCTCTTCCAGCATATCAGCGAACACCGCGCGCAATTGTGTTCCGGTTCGAACGTTCAGCATCACGCCGCCGACATCTGATTTGTGCGCGATGTCCGGCGAATTTATCTTGACTGCGACCGGAAAACCGATGCGCTGCGCAATCGCAACTGCCTCGTCCGCGGTGTGCGCCACTTCGGTCTTTACCACCGGAATATGAAATGCGGTGAGAAGTTCTTTCGATTCTGTTTCGGTCAATACATTGCGGCCTGCGCCGAGCACCGTAGCGATTAATGCTCGCGCTCGCGCAATGTCGGGCGCATCGTTCAACACATCCACATTGAGCGGTGGTGGCGTTTGCATCAGCATTTGCTGATTGCGATAAAACGTGGCGATATTGGCAAATGCATCCACTGCCGCTTCAGGCAGGCGAAACACAGGCAGGCCAGCAGCGTTCACCATGCGCCGCGTTTCACGCACGCGCGTCTCACCCATCCAGCAGCCAATCACCGGCTTGTACACGCCAGGCAGGCTGACGGTGGCGGCGCGCGCGATGGCATCAGTGTCGATACCCGATTTGGGCGTGACCACGACCAGCACGCCATCAATGTCGGGGGATGCTGCGAGAATTTCCGCAGCCGCCACAAAATCTGCCGCCTCGGCGTGCTCGCCAATATCAACCGGATTTTCAATTGACAATGCGTTTGGAAGTTTTGCTTTCAGTTGCGCCAACGTTGTCGCAGACAATGCAGGAATATCCACGCCACGCAGATACGCATAATCAGCCGCCAGCACACCCGGTCCGCCGCCGTTGCCGATTACACCGAGCCGATTGCCGACGGGTTTGTAGCGCGAGGCCAAACATTTTGCGGCGGAAAATAATTGCACAAAACTATCCACCCGCACCGCACCTGCGCGCTCCAGTGCCGCATCGAAAACATCGTCACCACCAATCATCGTGCCAGAATGCGTGAGGGCGGCCTGGCGGCCACGCTCGCGGCGTCCGGCTTTTAAAACAACCGTTGGCTTCGCGCGCGCGGCGGCGCGTAATGCGCTCATAAAATGTCGGCCGCTGTGAATGCCTTCCATATAAACGACGATGCTTTGTGTGCGCCCGTCCTGACCTAAAAAATCGAGAACGTCAGCGAGATCCAGTCCTTCCGAGCGGCCAGTGGCCGCGACCGCTGAAAAACTTACCGCGTTGGAATCAGCCCAATCGAGCATCGCTGCCGTCAGCGCGCCTGATTGTGAAACCAGGGCGAGATTACCTTCACCGTTGAGCCTTCCCGCTATGCAGGCGTTGAGTTGCAGATGGGGTCGCTGCAATCCGGATGATCCGGGGCCGAGTAATTGAATGCTGTTTTGCACAGCAATCTCTTTCAGTTTTTCGATGTGTTCGGCGGCAATGTCGTAAACAATTGCCGCGCGCACGCGAGCCTTGGCTGCATGTGTGAGTGCTTTGATGACGTGCGCGTCACCGACCGCAATTAACGCAAGGTCGGGGCGCGTGTTGAGAACTGCGCGATCAATGGTGGCGAAGCTGCGCATCGTCGCCTCGATGCGTGTAATCACACCGCTGAACACGCCTTCGTTCAAGGCCGCATTCAGTAAAATTGAAGACGCAATATCATCACGCGTGTAGACGAGGATCGATTTGGGGTCGAATAGCGGGGCGAGATAATGCAGTTTCATAGAATTGAATTACGCATCAACCGCGCCAATCAGCACACCCACATGCGCGGCTACGCTGCGTGCCAGCGCGGGCAGTGTATAACCGCCTTCGAGGGTGGAAACGATTCGCCCGCCAGCATGACGATTGGCAACGTCCAATAAGCGCGCGGTGATCCAGGCATAATCGGCCTCCACCCAGCCCAGATTGGCCATGTCGTCATCGCGATGCGCGTCAAATCCGGCTGAGATATAAATTAACTCAGGCTGAAATTTATTGAGCGCAGGCAGCCAGCGCTCTGCCACCACACTGCGCATCGCGTCACCATAAGTTCGCGGTGCGAGCGGCACATTAAGCATGTTGCTGCCCTTCGGAATCTCGCCCAGATACGGATACAGCGGATGCTCAAAAGTGGAGACCATCAACACTTCATCATCGCCCGCAAAAATATCCTCACTGCCGTTGCCGTGATGCACATCAAAATCAATCAGCGCGATTCGTTTTACGCCGTGATGTCGCTGTGCATGACGAATGCCGACGGCGACGTTATTAAAAATACAAAAACCCATCGCCTGATCGCGTTCGGCATGATGCCCCGGCGGACGTACCGCGCAGAATGCGCGCATCACTTCTTTCGACATGACCAAGTCGGTTGCCAGCACGGCAGCGCCCGCTGCATGGCGCGCGGCGGTGAGCGTGTACGCATTCATGCGTGTATCCGGATCTACTTGCGCGTAGCCCTGTATGGGCGCAAGTGATTCAATTTCAGCGAGGTGATGCGCGGTATGTGCGCGCAATAATTGCTGCTCGGTCGCAGCAGGCGCTTGATAGGTCGGCATCAGATCAAGCAAACCGTGCGACAGCAAATAATCGTTTATCGCATCAAGGCGCGCGGGACATTCAGGATGATCCGCACCCATTTCATGCTTCATGAATGATGGATGCGTGATGTAAGCGGTGATGGACATATTGGCGCGGGATTGAATGAAGGCTTGATAATGATCGTATCACGCATACCAAGTGTTAATGTTTTGAGTTGGCGCAACAAGCGAGTAATATTTACAGCACAAAATAAACATGAGGAGAAAAATCATGAGTTCACGTAAATCGCACACATCAAAGCTGCACGTCCTGATTGCTGTTGTTGCATCAATATCCACGTTACTCTGCGCACAGACGCCGCCTGCAACACCGCCTGCGGGTGAAGCCGCGCCCGCCCCCGCCGCGCCGGCGAAAGTTCCTCGCCCGGGAGTGGTAAAAATTGGTGATGAAATGAAAGAAACGCTGGGTCGCATCACGGATTTAGACAAGGGTGACAACGGCTGTTTTCTGATTCTGCGCAATGACAGAAATAGCGAAATAATCGAGTTAGGCAAGATGGAATTTTGCAGCCAGAAGCAATTGAAGGGCAAGAAAGTCGAGCTCGAATACAAAATGGAAACTGTGCAAGCAGCAACTTGCTACGGCGATCCGAAATGCAAAAAAACGGAGACGGTGCCGCTGGTGGTGAACGTGAAGGTGTTGGAGTAATAATGCTCTGCACCAGCACAGAAACACAGAAACGCAGCATTAATTCACTTTCATCCCGAGTCGCTTTAACGAGGGATCTGCTGTTAGAACTTCCCGCGTGCGACGAAAAGCAGATCCCTCGCAAAAGCATCTCGGGATGACCATAACGGAATTAAGCGCAGCGTAATTTATTGCGGCGAGCAATTTAAAACCCTAATACAGGTGCGGTGTTTGAAGCAAAAATGCTCTGAACGCCGCTCTGGTATTGGTGTTTTTATTATGTGCTCTCGCGCACAATCAATTCGTAACCCATATCTACGTTTAGCGTTGGCACATCCGCATCGCGCAATAAATCCAGCATCATCATCGCTGCCGTGCGGCCAATCGCAGCACGTGGTGTGCGAATGGTGGTGAGGGGCGGCAGCATTTGATCAGAGCCGTTGAGGTCGTTGAAGCCTGCAATCGCGAGCGTATTCGGCACATCGATATTGCGACGTCGTGCAGCCAGTACGCCACCTTGCGCCAAGTCGTCGTTGCAAAAAAAGATCGCGTCCGGTTTTGGTTTGCGTTTGAGCGCTTGCGCGAGTAACTCGCCGCCGAGTGCGATCGAGGATTGATCCGCGTTTAAAATTTCGAGTGCGGGATCGTAGCGTTTTGCCGAGCGCATGGCGCGGCGATAGCCTTCGGCGCGTTGCAGCGTGCGCGGATCGAGTTGCGCTGCGGCGAAGGCGATGCGTTTGTAACCGCGAAGGAGCAAGTGTTCGGTCATTGCGGCACTCGCATCGGCTTGCGAAAATCCCACGCTGTAAATGCCTGTGGCGTTGGTGACTTCCATCAAATGAATGCACGGTGCGCCTGAGTCTGCGAGCAGTCGGCGAGCGGCCTCGGTGCGATCAAACCCGGTGACGAGAAATCCGGCGGGCCGATGCGCGAGATAGCTGCGAATCAGCTTTTCTTCCTGCGCCGGATCGTAATGCGTGATGCCGATCAGCGCCTGATAGCCCGCTGGAAAAAGTACGTCGTGAACGGATTCAATCAAATCCACAAACACCATATTGGTAATCATCGGCACCAGCAGCACGATGCTGGCACCGCGTGCAGATGCAAGCGCACGTGCAGCTGGATCGGGCACATAGCCTAATTTTTCGGCGGCGACAACGACTCTGGCGCGAACATCATCCGACACCGGCGCGTCTCCGCGCAGCGAACGTGATGCCGTGATCGGGCTCACACCCGCCTCCAGAGCAACATCGGCGAGCGTGACGCGGCCGGTTGAACGGCGGCGTTTTTCGACTGATAAGGGCGGGGATTTTTTTGGCATTTTACGATGTTAGCATGACAGCGCAACCAATTAAAAATTATGACCCAGAGAATATTAATTTGCTATAAAGCAGTTGACAGGCGTATTTTTTGGCGTTATGGTAGCGCTACCATAAAAATTCGTGGAAATGAGGAGCCATGCAAAACCTGCGAAACAACCATATCGTCGTCATGGGCGTTGCTGGATGCGGCAAATCGCGAGTCGGGCAGCGCCTGGCCGTGCGACTAGAATTACCGCTGATTGAGGGCGATACATTTCATTCCGCTGAAAGTGTCACCAAGATGCGAGACGGCGTGCCGCTGACGGATCAAGATCGCGCAGGCTGGCTACACATGCTGGGCGAGCAATTGGCAAGTAAGCAGGGCGCGGTGCTGGCGTGCTCGGCGCTACGGCGCAGCTATCGCGATATTTTGCGTGAGGCCGTCAATGCGCAATCTCCACTTTGCTTCCTGTTTCTCAATATCGACGAAGCCACTTCGCAGGCGCGTGTCGCCGCGCGAACCGATCATTTTTATCCAGCCAGTCTGGTCGCCAGTCAATTCACCACACTCGAAGATCCAGGTGAAGAACCGCGCGTGTTGACCCTTGATGGCACGCTGCCGCTTGATGTGGTTACGGCGCGCGCCATTGAATGGCTGCAAAAAATTAATGAGCAATCAAGTGCAGCTGCACATCAAATAACATCAGGAGATATGTATGCAAAACCATAAGCATCAATCAAGATTGCTAAAACGCACCGCCGAATTTTTTCTCGCCATCACGCTTGGCGGCATGGTGATTGCGGTGTTTGTGAACGTGGTGCTGCGCTATGGTTTTGATACCGGCATCGTGTTTTATGAAGAACTGTCGCGCTTGCTGTTTGTGTGGATGGTATGCATTGGTGCGGCGCTGGTGTTTGCGGAAAATGAACACCTTGGTTTTGATATGTTGACTGAACGCTTGCGTGCAAGCGGACGTAAACGCGTCATTGCCGTGTGTCGATGGTTGTCGCGAATTGCGATTGCGCTTTGTCTGGTGTTGCTCATCAAAGGTGCGTGGGAGCAGGTGATCGCGGGCATGCAGTCCTACAGCACTGTGATGCATTTTCCATTGGCATTGATGGCGGCGGCAGCGCTGGTAATGGCCGCGTTGATGCTGATTGTGCTGATGGTTGAAATCGTGCGCGATCCGGGTGGCATGGCGTCAGATAAATCGGCTGATGCCGCGCATATTGAATAAAACGAGAAAAACATGACTGTCACCGCTATCTTTCTGATCGTTCTTATCATCGCCATGTCGCTCGGCATGCCAATTGCCTTTGCGCTGATTTTAACCGGCATCACACTGATGTGGCATCTTGATTTTTTCGATTCGCAATTGCTCGCGCAAAACCTTCTCGCTGGCTTTGACAGCTTTCCGTTGCTTGCTGTGCCGTTTTTTATTCTTGCGGGTGAATTGATGAATGCGGGTGGATTATCGCGGCGCATTATTGATCTGGCGCGTGCATGCTTTGGGCATATTCCCGGCGGGCTTGGCTATGTGGCGATAGCCGCAGCCTTGCTGCTCGCCAGCATGAGCGGTTCGGCGATTGCGGATACCGCAGCGCTCGCCACGCTGCTGATTCCGATGATGCGTGAACAAAAATATCCGGATAGCTACAGCGCAGGATTGATCGCATCCGGCGGCATCATCGCACCGATTATTCCGCCATCCATGCCGTTTGTGATTTACGGCGTGACGACCAATACATCCGTCAGCAAATTATTTCTCTCCGGTGTTTTTCCGGGCCTCATGATGGGCATGATGTTGATCGTGGTGTGGTGGAATCTCGCGAAGAAGCACGCGTTGGCGGCGGCTGCGAAAGCATCTTGGGCTGAGCGTGGTACAGCGCTCTGGAAAAGTATTTTCGCGCTGATGATGCCGGTGATTATTTTGGGCGGCATGAAACTTGGCGTATTTACGCCAACTGAAGCGGCAGTTGTTGCGGCTGTTTATGCGGCGTTCGTATCTGTGTTTATTTATCGCGAGCTTACTGTGCGCGGGCTTTATCGTGTGCTCATCATCGCGGCACGCACCACGGCGGTCGTCATGTTTTTATGTGGCGCGGCAACCGTCACTGCCTACATGATTACGCTCGCCGATTTACCAAGCCAGTTGGCACAAGTCTTCAGCGGTGCGATGAGCGAGCCGATTTTGTTTATGGCGTTAATGATGGCGTTTCTGCTGTTTGTTGGCACCGCGATGGATCTCACGCCCACGATTTTAATTTTCGCACCGGTGTGTGCGCCACTCGCGATCAAAGCCAATATCGATCCTATCTATTTTGGTTTCATGTTTATCTACGTCGGCTGTATCGGCCTCATCACGCCGCCGGTGGGCACGGTACAAAACGTGGTGGCGGGCGTAGCGAAATTGAGAATGGAAACGGTAATTAAAGGCACCAATCCATTTCTGGCGGTATACCTTGTTCTGCTGATCGCTTTTACGATTTTCCCGGCGTTGATTTTAAGACCATTGAAATGGCTGACCTAGTTTCAAGTTTTGTAATTCGCAATCACCAACCACCAATCGCCAAACTCAAAGAGGAGATTCACATGAAATTGAAAACCTTATTCACTGCACTAATTTTATTTTCGACAACGGCCGCCGGATGGGTGGCTGCACAAGACATTAAGCCGCGCCTGATCCGCTTTGGCTATGGCTTGAACGATCAATCCAATCAGGGCCGCGCCACTAAACTATTTGCCGATGAAATCGAAAAATCATCCGGCGGCAAAATGAAACTGCGCGCAGTGGGTGCCGCCGCGCTCGGCTCGGACGTGCAAATGCAACAGGCGCTGATCGGTGGTGCGCAGGAAATGATGGTCGGCTCAACTGCCACGCTGGTCGGGATTGTTGGCGAAATGGGGCTTTGGGATACACCGTTCCTGTTCGCTAACAGCAAAGAAGCCGACACCATTCTTGACGGCCCGATTGGACAAAAAGTGATGGACAAATTGCGCGATAAAGGTATCGTCGGGCTGGTGTATTGGGAAAACGGTTTTCGCAATCTCACCAACAACAAACGCCCAATCACGAAGGTTGAAGATCTCGACGGCATCAAACTGCGTGTGATGCAAAACACGGTGTATCTGGACAGCTTTAAAACGCTCGGTGCAAATGCCGTGCCGATGGCGTTCTCCGAACTTTTTACCGCCCTGGAAACCAAAGCAGTCGATGGTCAGGAAAATCCGTACAACACGATTTTGTCATCGAAATTTTTTGAAGTGCAGAAATTTATGACCGTATCGAATCATGTGTACAGCCCGTGGATTGTGACGGTCAGCAAGAAATATTGGGATCAACTTTCCAAAGATGAGCAAAAAATTATCATGGACGCCGCAATCAAAAGCCGTGATTTCGAACGCGTCGATACGCGCACCGAAGCAGGCAAAGCACTTGCGGATTTGAAAAGCAAAGGCATGCAAGTCAATGAATTGAGCATGACTGAAGTTGCACGCATGCGCGAGAAATTAGTCAAAGTAAACGCAGGCATTGCGACCAATGTGGGCAATGATTTGTGGCAGGAAACGCAGGCGGCGCTGGCGAAGATGCGGGGTCAGAAGTAACTTGAATTCGGATTTTCGCTTCAAAACAGCCGCCAGCACTGGTATTTGAAATGACCACGGTCTGTTATTGTCATTGCGAACCCGGTTTTTTAGGCGGGGAATTAGCTGGGTGCCAACAAAGAAGCAGATCCCTCGCACCCCCGAAAGGGGGTCTCCATCGAAAAGCGGCTCGGGATGACAACTTATAATGAATACAGGTAGGGCGTTTGAGCCATTTTTTCCACGCTGCCCACCAGTAAACGATTTTATGTTTATAAAATGCCAAATAAAGTCAGCCCCATCCAAACCGAGCACCTTACTCTGCGTGCATTTACGCTTGACGACGCGCCATTCATCTACGAACTTTTAAACGATGTCGACTGGATTCGCTTTATCGGTGATCGTGGCATTCGTACGCTTGACGATGCGCGTCACCAGATCAGCGAAAAATATATGGCGGCGTATGCGCGTGATGGTTTTGGTTTGATGCTGGTGTCGCGTAGCGAAGATGACGCGCCTATTGGCATGTGCGGCCTCATCCGACGCGTGGGGCTCGATGATGTTGATATCGGCTTCGCGTTTTTGCCACGTTATCGCGGGCAAGGCGCAGCACTTGAGGCGGCGCGTGCAGTGCTGGTGCATGGCCGGGATGTGCTGAAACTTAAACGCGTGGTCGGCATTACCTTACCCGCCAATACAGCATCCATTTCGCTCATGGAAAAAATCGGTTTGCAATTTGAATCGCAAGTAACGTTGCCCCATGATTGCGAAACGCTGCATTTATACGGGATCAATTTTTAATAGCGCATTTGATTGCGTGGGCTGATAAATGCATTAAAATTTTCTTTGTTGTTTTCTCTGTCGTTTTCTTTGTTGTTATTTCGATCATATTTTTAATACTCAAAGGAGTTCACCATGGATAATCCCACCGTTTTATACAAAGCGCACGCCCACGCTACCGGCGGCCGCGAAGGTCACGCCGAATCGTCTGACAAGGTGCTCAATCTGAAGCTGACAACACCCAAGGAGCTCGGTGGTGCAGGCACCGTTGGCACCAATCCCGAACAGCTATTTGCCGCAGGCTACTCCGCGTGCTTTTTGGGCGCGATGAAGTTTGTCGCGGGCAAGACCGGCACCAAATTACCCGATACAACCGATGTCGCCGCTGTCGTTGGTATCGGCCCGATACCAACTGGCTTTGCGATCACCGTGGATTTGTCCGTTACGATCCCAGACATGGACAAGGCAGAGGCGAAAAAGCTGGTGGATGCCGCGCACATCGTGTGTCCGTATTCAAA
>JANXWW010000203.1 GCA_025350945.1 Burkholderiales bacterium | reverse complement strand
GCAAGATGCGAGTCGTTGGCCTGAATGTAGGAACACAGTTGCATCTCTTCGAGAGTTTTTTCCGGCTCCGCATGTAGCGCTCATCGTGAGCGGGGACGTGCAGTATCTTGCTACAGGAGGATTGGAAAATCGAGGCGGTATTGCGCTTGCGCGTGAACCGGAGCAAAGCGGTGTCGTTGGTGAGCCACGAGAGATCTCTAACCGATCCATTGCCGCATGGCTTGCGGACGCCAAGTGGCAGCCGAATGGCCACTATGGGCGATACGTGTTCGTGCTTTGGGATGCATTGTCGCGTGAAGTGACGGCATTTTGTGATCTGTTTCGCACATATCCCGTCTACTACACGAAAACTGCAGATGGCTTCATTTGCGCAAGCGATATGCGGCTCATATTGCTGGCCTTGGCCGATCGACCAGTGGTGAATGAATCTGCCGTTTATCACTATTTGAATTTTGCTTACATCCCGTCTCCCCACACGATCATCAAAGGGGTGGCGAAACTGCAACCAGGATATCAACTTGACGCGAGCCTGCATGGTTTCGTTACGCGAAGCGTTGCAGATGTTGTTTATCCTGAAGACATTGACGGAACCGACCGTTTCTGCATGGACGCGTTGCACAACAAAATTGTCGATACCGTCAGCAGCTATAGGCCAAGCGATAAATCGCGCTGGGGCACTTTTTTGAGCGGTGGCACAGACAGCTCTAGCATCACGGGCATTCTTGCGCGCGTGAACCAGAAAACTCGCGTGGATAGTTTTTCGATTGGATTCGCCGAAGCTGGATACGATGAAATGTCGTATTCGCGGATAGCAGCAAAACATTTTGGTTTGGAAAGCCATGAGTTAAATGTTGATGAAAACGATGCTGTCGCTCTGATACCTCGGCTGGCAAAAGCGTTCGCCGAACCGTTTGGAAATGCTTCCGCAATACCCACGTTTTATTGTGCCGATCTTGCCCGTAAAAATGACAAGGAATTTTTGATTGCAGGCGATGGCGGTGACGAAATTTTCGGCGGTAACGAGCGCTACGCAAAAGATCAGATTTTCACTTATTATCATCACGCGCCTGCACCGATACGATGGCTTGGCGCGCTTGTGGCGAAGTTGTTATCCGGGTTCGATTTCAGCATCGCCAGACGCGCGAGCAACATGGTTCGTCGTGGGCAAATGCCAAATCCGGATCGTTTTTACAGCGATGACTCCTTTGCATCGGATCACTTCGAAGAACTGCTAACCCCCCAGTTTCGCGCAGCAATCAAGCTTGATGAATCTTTGGACATTCAGCGAGGCATATTTAATCGCGTCAGTGCCAAAAGTGAGTTACATCGGTTGATGTATCTCGACCTGAAACTGACTATCGCTGAAAGTGATTTGGTAAAAGTTATTACCGCAACAAAGTTGGCCGGTGTGGATGTGGCGTTTCCCTATCTGGATCGCCGTTTGGTGGATTACACCGGTAAACTACCGGCGCGTTTTAAAGTAAAAGGACTCAAGAAACGGTACTTGTTCATGAAGGCGATGGAAAGCATCTTGCCCATCGAAATCCGCAAAAAAAAGAAGCAGGGTTTTGGCCTGCCGGTAGCGGTTTGGTTACGTCGCAAAGGAAAAATGCGCGAGTTAGTGAATCGCGTCGTGCTTTCTGAGCGAGCATTAAACCGGGGTTATTTCAATGCCGAGTTTATTCGTGAATTGATGGCGCGTCATGAGCGCGGCAGCTGGGATTATTCATCTGAAATCTTTCGTTTGCTGATGCTCGAGCTATGGCATCGCGAACACTTTGATGCCCCCGCCCCATAAAATGCAAAAAGTGTTAATGGTACTTGAAGCCACTTTCCCCGTAAAAGGGGGAGGTGGCGCTGAAAGTCAGGTGTCGACTCTCAGTAAGTGTCTCCTCGCGCGCGGCGTTGGTGTTCAAGTTGTGGTGCCGATGGTCGCCAACGGCCCGCAGATTAAGCGTGAAGTCGTGGAAACGCTTGATGTCGTCAGGATTGCGTACCCTAAAATTCGTCTGCTTGGCGGCTTCATCATGCTCATGAAGTTAGGTTGGTTGCTATTTGTGGAGCGGAAAAATTACACATTTATTCATGCGCACATCGCGAGCAACATGGCTGCGGTTTGTGCGCTGATGGGCAAGCTGCTAAATCGGCCGGTACTGGTAAAACTTACCGGGATGAAAGAGATGGTGGGCGGCATACTCGATAGCGATCCCGATGTGACTGTGCGTTTAAAAAAATGGGCCATTGGCAAGGCGGATCTATTGCAAGCGACAAGCGTGCGCATTCAGCAAATGTTGGTGGCTGCGGGTTTTAGCGCAGATCGAATTCGGCTACTGCGCAATGGCGTAGACGTGACTAGATTTGCAATGATCAAAAATCATGCCCTCCGACAAGAGCTCTGTGGCGCAGCATCTATTGTGGGTATTTTTGTCGGGCGCTTGGCACCCGAAAAAGGCCACGAGTCGTTATTGCGCGCATGGGCGGCAGCGCTGTCGAATCACGCAAGCGCAAAGATTGTGTTGGTGGGTGACGGTAGCGAGCATAAAAAACTTTCTCAATTGGCGAACGATCTTGGTATTAGCCGGCAAGTTGTGTTCGCGGGGCATGCGAGTGATGTTTCAAAATTTCTGGCGATAGC
>JANXWW010000312.1 GCA_025350945.1 Burkholderiales bacterium | reverse complement strand
GTGAAGGACTGGGAATGGGTGATGGGCGTGAATGTGTGGGGCGTGATTCATGGCGTCCGCGTATTCACGCCGCTGATGCTGGCGCAATCGAAGCGCGAAGCCGATTACGAAGGCTACATCGTCAACACCGCGTCCATGGCCGGGCTACTGTCGCCGCAATTAATGGGGGCGTACAACGTTTCCAAACATGCAGTCGTCGCATTATCAGAAACGCTGTTTCATGACCTTAACGCCGTGAATGCAAAGATCGGCTGCTCGGTGCTCTGCCCGGCTTTTGTGCCGACCGGTATCAGCCAATCGCATCGTTCACGCCCTGATGAATTAAAAAATAGCAGCGAGCCCACAGAATCAATGAAGGTCGCGCAGATGATGACGCACAAGGCTGTCAGCTCAGGCAAATTAACGGCGGCGGATGTGGCTGAAATTACCTTCAATGCAATTGCGGAAAACCGCTTCTACATCATCACGCATCCGAAAATAATGGCGACGGTAAAAATGCGGCTGGAGGATTTGGAACAGATGACCAATCCCCGCGATCCGTTTGCGTTGAAAGAAGAAGCGCGACCGACGCTGGCGGGTTGAAATTCTGTATACGTTTTCTTTGCGAAGATCCGACATGCAACTTGATAGTCAAGCAAATAAAGTTGGTCCTGCGACTGATTCTACGATTGATGCTCCACTCATCGTAGACAAACGCAATGGCATTGCATGGCTGACATTGAATCGGCCCAGGCAATACAACGCCCTATCATCAGCGTTGTTGGACCATCTGCATGCAGCGCTCGATGACATCGCGCTCGATCCATCAATCCGCGTGGCCGTGATCGCAGCAAATGGTCACGCGTTTTGCGCGGGGCATGATTTAAAAGAAATGCAAGGCGCCAGTGACCAAAAATTTGCTGCACAACTTTTTCAACGCTGCTCGGCAATGATGTTGAAAATCGCAAAATTACCCGTACCGGTGATCGCTGAAGTACAAGGCATGGCGACAGCGGCGGGTTGTCAGCTGGTTGCGCAATGTGATTTGGCCGTCGCCGCGGAGTCCAGTAAATTCGCTGTATCGGGCGTGAATTTAGGATTATTTTGTTCTACACCCGCCGTCGCACTCTCGCGCACAATCTCGCGCAAACGCGCTGCCGAAATGCTGATGCTAGGCGAATTTATTGATGCATCGACAGCGCTCAATTGGGGGCTTGTTAATCGTGCGACCCATGCTGAATCGTTGCGCGCCGAGACGTTGAAATTATGCGATACGCTTAAAGCAAAACCGCGTGAAGCACTCGCGATGGGCAAAGCACTTTTCTATCGGCAGCTTGAGGCCGGTATTGAAGCCGCTTATCAGGACGCATCCGCCACCATCGCCTGCAATTTTGCGCAGCCGGATGCGCAGGAAGGCATTGGCGCATTTCTGGAAAAGCGCAAACCGAACTGGTCGTGATCCAATCGACACAATCAGCAAAAAAGCCACCGCGAACGGTGGCTTTTTCTTTTTTCTGGAGGCGCGAGCCGGAGTCGAACCGACCTACACGGATTTGCAATCCGGTGCATAACCGCTTTGCTATCGCGCCACGTGTTTTACGGCATAAAACATGTTTCTAAAATGAAAAGGGAGACTTGAATTTTAGCCTCGAAGACGTCTGTTGCCAGACACCACCAAACTAAAACCAAAGCTCCCTGTAATTTGGAGCGGGAGAAGAGTCTCGAACTCTCGACCTCAACCTTGGCAAGGTTGCGCTCTACCAACTGAGCTACTCCCGCGAAGTTACAAATTATATAGGAAAACGCGTTGGCGTCAACTCCCTATCAACTCCCTAAATTATTCGCTATGAAATTAACCCCGTACCAAACGCCCGTCTTCAACCCGCACTTTGTCGCCAACACGCACATTGGGCTCAACTTCATAGCGTACGGTGCTGAAGGTGTTATCTTCCATGCGCACTCGCACCTCAAAGCTGCGGGCGGTTTTGTTATTTTTTTCAACCTGATTACCCAGCACCGCACCGCCCACTGCACCTGCGACGGTGGCGGCATCACGTCCGCGACCATTACCGACCTGATGCCCCAAAACGCCGCCCAGCACGCCACCCAAGAGCGCGCCCGCACCGCTGCCCTGCCCGGCTTTATCTATTGGATTGATGCTATCGACCGTGCCGCACGAGCGGCAAATGCTTGCTACCCGATCAGCCTGGCTGGGTGCGTTGTTTTGATTGCGGTTTTGCGCACTGTTTTGTCCGTTGTTTTGTGCGCTGTTTTGTGCGCTGTTTTGTGCATAAACGGGTGTAGGCGCACGTTCGCTTGAACTGTCCGGGTTGGGGATAGATATAGGCGCTCTCGGTGAAGCCTGGGCAACAACAGTCGGCCTTGATTGCGTGTACGTTGGCTTAGGGCTTGATGGCGATTTATGCGCGGCGATATTCTGATCTGTTTTCGCCATCGGTTGGCCCACTGTTTTGCTTTCAAGTGGTTTCAAATCTGATGATGGCAATGGCGTTGTTGCGGATGACGTTGTTGCAGGTGGTGGCGTTGGCGGCACTTGCGTTGGTGGTGCATCCATCATCGTGCCCACACCGGCCGCTGCGGCACCTGCAGCGGCTGACGTGAGCGGCGCACTTGATTCTAATTTTGCCGCGCCACTATCGGACTTCGATTGAGCCTTCGATTGAGCGTTAGGCAAAATGCCCGTCATCATCGCAATGCCCACCGCGCTGAATAACGTTACCGCACCTGCGGCGATAATCAACATGGGATGCGTTTTGCGGGGTGCCTGGGCGCTTTGTGCATTTTGCGCATTCTGTTTTACGGTGGAAATAATTTCGCGCGGTGCTTCGTCAAGATTAGGCATGTCGGACTCCTTGGAAAATTCGTTTTGAATCATAAATTTTTATGATCCACTTATAACGCTTTTGCCCTATTAATGTTGACCGCTAGGCTTTAGAAACATTCCAAAAAATTCTAATTTGCTGGAACTAAAGTCACTTTCCTCACCACCATTTCATCAATTTCCGTCGCGCTATAGCCCAATTCACCCAATACTTCGCGGCTGTGTTCGCCGAGGCGCGCGGCCATCGAACGAATCGACGGCGGTGTTTCGCTCCATTTACCGACCGGCGCCACGGTGCGAATGCGGCCTTCAGTCGGATGATCGTATTCGGGAAAAAATCCAATCGCGTTTAGATGCGGGTCCGCAATTAACGAATCGAGTGTATGCATTGGTGTGGCCGGAATATCGCCCTCGTCCAGCGCCTGCATCCACGCGGCGGTGCTGCGTGTTTTCATGATCTCAGCCACGAACTCGTACAC
>JANXWW010000304.1 GCA_025350945.1 Burkholderiales bacterium | reverse complement strand
GCGGCGTGGTGCTGGGGATTTTGCCGCTCGCGACTGCCGCCGCAGGCGCAATATTTTCCCGCGAGCGCCCTTCAAAGGCGTTCTGGTTGATGGCAACGGTGGGCAGCGCACTGGTGGTTTTGTTTTCACTTACGCGCAGCCATGGCGCGATAGAGCTCGCTGATTTGGCGCTAGTGGCGGCCGTTATTTTTGCAGCATGTGGCTACGCCGTCGGCGCGCAGTTGGCCAAAAATTTAGGTGGATTACAGGTGATCTCGTGGGCGCTGGTGATTGCGTTACCGTTCACCTTGGTGCCTGCGATATTGACCGCGCCAGCCAGCTTTGTTTTACCCGGCTCGGTGTGGATGGGCTTTGCTTATGCGGCTGTGGTGAGTCAATATCTCGGCTTCTTGCCATGGTACAAAGGGCTCGCGCTCGGCGGCACTGCGCGAGTGGGCCAGACACAACTTTTGCAACCGTTTTTTACCTTGTTCGCGGCCGCGTTGCTTCTGGGCGAGAAGATTGATGCGATGACCATAGGTTTCGCCATATTGGTATTTGTGGTGGTCGCGTTTGGGCGAAAATTAAGCGTGGCGCAAGCGTCAAAATGAAACGCCGTGCAGAGCGCACATTTACAAGCAAAAATGGCTCAAACGGCACGCCAGCAGTAGCGTTTTAAAATTTAATTCGGCTGGTAAGATTGAGACTGGGACCGAGACTGACGCCTAATTCTCAAACCGCGCGCCAAACGCTTCCGTGTATTGCGCCTCGCCAAATTCAAAATGCGCATCGGGGCTTTCGCCGAGATAGGTTGATTCGACGGTGACTTTGACGTACCGATCTAGTTTGCGCCAAATGGCATAGGTCATGGCGCGCGCGATGTCACCGGGGCGTTCACCAGCGCGAATTTCATGATCCGCAATCAGAATCAGCGCCGTGGCATCATTGACGCGTGCGCGATCCACCTCTTCGGGTTTGGTCCAATGCGCGGTGAATTCTTCCACCACTTGCGGCACTTCGCGCGGCAGCAGCGGAGATACCGACACTTCAAGCCGATACGGATTGCCTGCTTTGGCGAATTGCACCTGGATTTGATTACTCATATCGTTACGTTAATCGAAGTTTGGTTGTTGTGCAATGCCAACGGGAAAATGTTGCGCGAATAAAACAAAACTGTTGTGTCACGACCAACAACATGCCAATGACGGACAATAAAAAAGGCGACCTAAGCCGCCTTTTTTGCACATACTGAAATTTATTCGACTGTTGCTTTCGAACGCAATTCCTGCACCAGTTTCGTGATCTGCTCTTGCTGAGCGCGCTGCTTGAAATTGTCTTTGACTTCGGTGAAGGCGGGCACTTTCATATCACGCACATCGTCCAGGCGAATCACGTGAAAACCGAATGGAGATTTAACGGCTGTCTTGGTGGTTTCGCCTTTTTTCAGCGCTTTCATGGCGTTGCCAAATTCAGGCACATAACGACCGGCAGGACCCCAATCGAGATCGCCGCCATTGTCTTTTGAACCGGTATCTTTCGACTTTTCTTTCGCCACTTTTTCAAAGCTGTCACCCTTGCCGAGGCTGGCAATCACGGCTTTGGCCTCGTCTTCGGTTTCAACCAAAACATGGCGGGCTTTGTATTCTTTATCGCCCATTTGCGCGACAAATTTTTCGTAGTCCGTCTTCAATTGCGCGTCGGTGATCGGGTTGGCTTTGACGTAGTCGTCAAAGAAAGTGCGGATCAATACGGCCTGGCGGGCCATGTCCATTTGCGCGGATACCAACGCGGTTTTATCAAGGCCTTTCTTGCGGGCGGCTTGCGAAAGAATTTCGCGATTCACCAGCTCATCCTTGATCGCAGCACCGACATCCGGTGTGGATGGCTGGCCTGATGCTTCACGTTCCTTGTTCATGGCGTCAAAATAAGCGGAAGGAATGGCGACACCATTTACCTTGGCGCTTTGCGGTGCCGCAGGTGCTGCGGCTGCCGCGGGTGCTGCTGCTTTGGCGGCGGCTTTTTCAGCTTTAGTTTGTGCAAATGCGTGAGGAGCACCAGAAATGAATGCGGCGGTGGCAGTGGCGAGGGCGAGTACAACAAAGTTCAATTTAGATTGCATGGATCTTCCTTAACGAGAGTAAAACAAAAATGTACAGCGGATACAAAACTATAAAAAGCAACAACAAAAATCAGGGCGACACATAAGAGATCAGAGAGAAATTTGCGCGTCAATTTTCAGCGCATGAATTTGGGTCTTCATCAAATCATCCAATAATGCATAAATCATACGGTGACGTGCGACTAACGGCTTGCCGGCAAAAGCCGCCGACACCACCGTAATTTCAAAATGCGTCCCTTCTGAATTTCCTGAGCGCGCTGTATGTGCGTGCGCACCCGCGTGGTGCGCATGTGATGCGGAATCATCAACAATTTCCAACAATTCCGGTTTCAGCGCTTGCAGACGCAATTTTATTTGATCGCAGATATTAGACATTAGTTCGGCAATGTTTTCTTGAACGGTTTAACGGTAACTTTAAAGTACACACCCGCCTGGCAATACGGGTCTTCTGCCGACCAGGCGATTGCCGCTTCGCGCGAGGCAAATTCGGCAACAATAAGCGAACCCGAAAAACCAGCCGGGCCGGGGTCATCGGCATCGATGGCGGGATGCGGCCCAGCCAGCATCAGGCGGCCTTCGGCCTGCAATGCTTTCAGGCGCTCAACATGCGCCGGACGATTTGCCATGCGCTTTTCAAGCACACCGGGCAATTCTTCACAAATAATGGCGTATAGCATATGTATGGTGGCTCAGGATTCTTTGGGCGCGTTCGCAGCGTTATTGGTCGCTTCATCAGGCAAATATTTTGCCATCCAGAAGGCTTGCGCAATCACGAAGACAAAACTGAGCGCCGAACCGCCGAACACTTTTACCTTGACCCAGGCGTCAAGCGAAAGTGTCGAGGCGAAATACTGATTGAGCGCCGCCATCAACAGAAAAAAACATCCCCACGCCATCGACAGCTTCCGCCAGACATGATCGGGCAACTCCATCTCCTGGCCAAGCACACTTTTGAGCGGATTTTTGCGCATCGCCACCGCACCCAAAATCATGATGCCCATCAGTGCGTAGAACAGTGTCCATTTAATTTTGATGTAAAACTCGTCATGCAAAAGAATGGTCGCACCACCAAAAATCAGAATAAAACCCAGCGCGATCCACTGCACCGGCTTGACCTTTTCACGGCGCAGCAGGCACCAGCCAATTTGCGCAATCGTCGCCGCAATGGCCACGCCCGTCGCGACATAAATATCCGCGAACTTGTAGGCTAAAAAAAATAGGATGACGGGAAAGAAATCGAACAGCAGTTTCATTTGACTAGATATTAAAGTGCGTAAAAAATCGACAACTCCGGATTATCGCATTTTTCGCTTGATGGGGGAATCGTCTCTATTACTGCCAATCAATTCAATGCAAACGCGCCCATTTCGCGTGCTCAGCCTCAATCAACGCTCGCGTCCCCAGCGGAAAGCCGGGCTGCATGGCCACAGTACAGGCTTCCTCGTAAAACCCGGCACGTTCATCCGGCAAATGGGCGTTGAGCGTGTCAAAGGCATAGCGCATGAGCGCTGCATCACCCGACCGGATGGCGGTAATCGCAAAATTAAGATTCAGCATCCGCCACGGCCGCTCGGGATTCGAGCGTTCTAGATCCGCTTTGAGTTGTGGGGCCAGATGGACAATAAATCCCTGCATAAGCGCGTAAGCAGCCGCCGTTTCCTGCTTCGATTGTGCTTCGTTTGAGCGCGTTGCCAGTGCATTCACAATCGCTTCAGTGGTTTGTAGCGGCAATTCATGTCGCATCGACCAAATGCCGATGCCGAGAATGACAGCATGTAATTCACTACGGTAAGTGATAAGGTCAAAGCGATCCAGCCAGGCATCCAGCTCAGTGGATGCACGCAGCGCCTCGTCAGCCGCCTCGCCCGCATCTTCCAGCGGCAGCGCGCCATCGGTGCCATATTCAAAATCGAGCCGCTCGCTGACGTCGATAAATTCGCTCACGGCAGCAACTAATGCAATGGCGTCGTTTGCGCCCAGATTGCCGCCTGCGCTGAAACGCTCGCGATAGGCTAAGTTAACAGCCTCCGCCAGCTTGGAAAAGCGCGCTGAGAGCGGCGTATCTTCGGGCGGGTTGAGTACGCTGGCATCTTTAAGTGCTAAACGAATCGGTTTTATTTCGGTCATAGCTTGGGTTGAAAACTAAGTTAGAAAATATAAAATTAAGGGACTTTGTTATGATGATTAATTGCATAACAAGTTGTATTCACTTTGAAAAATTTTGACCTGCACAATCACTCCACCGCCTCCGATGGCTTGCTGCCTGCGGCGGCACTTGTAGCACTTGCGGCACGTAATGGCTGCGATGCTGTTGCGCTTACCGATCATGATACGACCGATGGCGTCATGCTTGCACGAACTGCTGCGCTTGATCTGAGACTTAAATTTATTGCCGGTGTTGAAATTTCCGTCACATGGTCGCTTAGCGCAGAGGAGAAGTCTACTACGTTACACATTGTTGGCTTGGGTGTGGACATTGAAAATGCCACGCTCATGGCCGGTTTACACAGCATTCGCCAGGGCAGATTTGATCGCGCAAAACTGATGAGCGATGATCTGGCACGCGTTGGCATTACCGGCATGTTCGATGCCGCGTATGCATTAGCTGAAAACAAAACCATGTTAGGCCGCACGCACTTCGCGCGCGCGCTGGT
>JANXWW010000215.1 GCA_025350945.1 Burkholderiales bacterium | reverse complement strand
GCAGAAGCACATCGTGAACACCATCACGAAACAACTGAAGTACTCGGCCCGCCGTGGACGAACGGCGATGTCAAGGGAGTGCCAGCGATTGTGGTTCGGGTGAAATCTCCGGTCGATGCATATCGTCTGCGTGCACAGTATCAATATCGTGCTGCCGATAAGTCGGGCGGCGATAGTATCAACTCCGGTGGCAACTCCGGTAGCAACACCTTTGGCAATACCGGTGGCAACTACGGCGGCAACAAAAGCAGTGGAAGTAGCACCATGGCGGTATTCCCCGCCGAGGTGCTGGTGGAGCTCTACGCTGTGATCGGTGATATGCGCAAAGTCATGACCGCCATGTCATTTGCCACCCAGTTAATCGTGCTGCTGGCGGTGTTGTTGGTCATTATTTCGGCACTGGCGCAGCGCCGCCAATCGATTGCCGTGTTACGCGCGATGGGCGCGCCTGCAACGTTTATTTTTGCCCTGGTATGGATTCAGGGCTTTCTCATAATCGGGCTGGGAGCCGCGCTGGGCCTTGTGTTTGGCTGGGGCGGAAGCATCATTTTAGTGAATGCCTTCGCCAGCGAAATAGGCTTCAATATTACACCGACGATCAGCTATCGCGAATGGCTATTGGCCGCAAGCGCAGTGTTGGCGGGCTCGATTTTGGCCGCGATTCCAAGTGTGATTGCATGGCGACAAAATATCGCAAGCACGCTTCGCTAGCAGGCCGGAATATTCATTTGTAGCCAGTTCATCGCGGTCGATATTCACGATCAACCGGCTGATTGCCCATGCTTTTTAATGCCAAAAACTCGAGCAAGATAGCTAGCAAACGCTAGCGAACAATCAATGCCGGAATTTTTAGATCACTAAAAACCCCTTTGCGTTTCAATGCCTTAAAACAGCGCAGAAACAGCGCAGGAACAGCGCCCTGGTTATGTCACGCGAGCACGATGATATCTGCCCACCTTGCACACCTCGTTGATAATCGTCTCGCGGAGCCGGTCGATAAAAGCGAGGGCAAGCGGTTCGCCAGCGTTGACGATTTAACGACTGAACTGCATGCGGACGGTTGATCGCGCATCGTCTTTCAAACGCGATTACAAACGCGAAGCTAAACGCCAGCACCGGGTCACTCTCGATAGCGACCTGCGGCCTGTTTTGGTGGCGTTGGCGATAGACCAGCCATTCGACCAGACAGTTAAGGCAATGCCGGCCGCTGGTGCAACTTTAGTGCCATGCTGCTTGATCACCGCGCTTGCCGCACCGTATTTTAAGAAATACGGCAAACGGCCCTGACTAATTGCCTTTGTCAATTGCATTGCTGCGGCGGCCGAGGGTAGGATTGTTTGATCGATGGTGGTATGGGCGCAGCGCTACTGTCGCCGCCTCGGCAATAGTATCCGTCAAAGCGGCCAATGCTCAACCCCTCGCAGCGAAACAACCTATAGTTGAAACGCGAACACTTGCTGCGCACCGGCTCGGTGGTGTCCATAAATACTACTTCGACAACCTGGGCGGTAGCGGACAAGCTGGAGCAGGCGAGCGTAAGGCCATCGCCGATGCCTTTGGCAGCTTTGACATCTGGGAAACCGAGTTTCGCCGCATCGGCGCGGGTTTAGGCGGTGGCTCCGGTTGGGTAATGCTGGGGCTCAATCTCCACACCCACCAGCTCGAAAACTACTGGCTGGCAGACCATGCTCACGGCCCAGCCGCCACGCTACCACTCTTGGTTATGGACATGTAAGAGCACTCCTACCAGATGGACTACAGCGCGGCGGCGGCCAAGTACATTGACGCTTTCTTCAAGAACATTCAGTGGGAAATGGTCGCCAAACAGATCGAAACCGCGCGGCACAACACTGCTGGCTGAGCCAGTGATGCTTGCAATACGAAGACGCGCTCACAGGCGTTGCGCAATCAGTTAAAACGCTGCCTCCATCGCGCAGTAGCGCATTGTGCATGAAGCTGTCTGCGCCGATTCACCGTCGGCTTGTCGGCCTTTGGCGCTGCTGTGGTCGATAAAGCAGCCGTCTTCTTTTTTGCAAAATATAAAGATAGGTCAGACTTTCAAAGATCTTGCTTCTGGCATTCGCAGTGGTGCGCGAACGGTTCTATCGCATCAAGGTTGAGATGACAGGCTTACTTGATGCGAACTGATCAAAAAACCATGACCAAAACGCTGCAGCCCGCGCATTTTTCGAACGTGCCATCGGCCTGCACGACGTGCCGGAGAAAGTCGCCATTGACAAGAGCGGCTCGAGCAAAGCGACCATCGTCAGTATCTAGGCCGATAGCAGCGTTACTATCGCAAGGTGCCAGTTTAAATATCTGAGCAATATTGTCGAGCAAGACGATCGCGCCATCAAACGAGTCACGCGGCGCATGCTCGGATTCAAAACCTATCGGTGTGCACGAATCATCATTGTCGGTATCGAAACCATGTATATGATCCGCAAAAACCAACTCGGCGACATCCAAGACCAAACTTCGTCCGCAGCGAACCAGTTCTACTCGCTGGCATTTCGATCGCCGCCTATCTCGGCAACGCACTCGGCCTCTTCGCGTTATCGCGACAGAACCTTTTTTTGCCTCGATAGCTTGGAACTACATGACTGAGTTTCTCGTTGCATGACTTAACCAGTATGAGTTATCTAGCTAAAATTATTACGAAACTAATATCTGATTAACGCCCGCCGGGGTAGACAAAAGGCGACCGCGCTCTGTTAGAGAAAAAGCTACTCACGGCTGAACGCATTCATAGCATGCACCGCATCGTCCACACTCCAAAATATCAATTTCTCGTCGCCCAAGCCTTGTGGATCACAATGTTTGAATAGCTCACGTACCTTGTCTTTCACACGCGAGAGCGCGAGTGTGATGTGCTGCGCTTGCAGCCGCTGACGCAACTCCATCAGACATTCCAGCGCCGTGCTGTCCAGGTCGGAACTTTCCTCAAGACTCAGCACCACAGTGCGTAAACCTGTTTGCGCTTGCGCTTGCGCTTGCGTTTGCGTTTCCAAGTGCTGCATCACGTCGTTGACCACACGATCGGCGCTAGCAAAGAACAAAGGCTCTTCGGGCCGCAGGATGAGTATGCCACTGACACGCGATGCCTCTGGATGCGCTTCAAGCACCACATAGTTGCGCGTGCCGCTCAGTTTCCCCAGTTCATGC
>JANXWW010000206.1 GCA_025350945.1 Burkholderiales bacterium | reverse complement strand
ATGCGTATAAAGTCATTTTTCGGAGGGGTGGATGAGCGGTTTAAGTCATACGCCTGGAAAGCGTACGTAGGTTAATAGCCTACCGCGGGTTCGAATCCCGCCTCCTCCGCCAAAGACCATATTTAGAGACCCAATGCAAAGTGTTTGCCGATGGAAATATGGCACGAGGCGAATCCATGCTGGTTACACAGGTGGCTACGCTCGATTAAACGGTTATCGCTAGCAAGGTGTTTGGAGCAATAGCGGTTCGAAACTCCCGCCACTGCTAGGGGTTTGTTGAAATTCGTCGCGAGCGCCGGTCAGGCAAGGCGGAAAGGTGCGAAAAACCGGAGTGTATGGGGATACACGAGGATTTTGAGCACCTTTCCAACGCCGCATGACCAAGCGCAGCAGAATTTCAACAAGCCCCTAGGGTTTCGCGCCGCTAGTAGGTGCATTTTCTACCAATGCAATGCGTCTACGCAAACGATCCGCCTCTGCGGTATCTGCCGTTTTTTCTGCACGAATCAGCTGCACGCCAAGCCATGCGAGCAGCGGGCGACGCCAGCCTTGTAATGATGCGGTTTCAACTGCGGTGGCGAGCAACGAAGGGCTGGATTCACCGCGACGAAATATGACACCAGCAGCAACCAATCGGGATAGCGGATCGGCGATATTTTGAATTGCGCTTGCATCGGCTGATTGAGTGGCAATCGCGCGCTGTTGTGGCGGAAGTAGCGCTGCATCGGGGACAGCCCGGCCAGCTAAATAATCAGCATACGCACGCTCTGCCGCCGCCGCATCGGGGCGCAGTTTTTCAAAGGCTTCGCATTCATCCTTTTCCACATTCGCCAGACTCGCCACACGCGCTGCACAACGCATGAGCTCAACTCGCGCCATCAAATCTGCGCGACCAGTGCGGGAGATCTCGCTTTTGGCGCGCGTGAATTCAGCGGCTTCTACTCGCGAGTTGCCAATCAAATATCCTTCGATGGAACGCTCCATCGATCCTTGCGCATTCATTTGCCAATCGGGTGGTGGTGGAGTGCTGGAGCAAGCAGCGAGAAATGAAATAATGCTAGCAGTCAGGGTACGCAAAATAAACGGTGGAAAAGTCTTCATGGCAATTTCAACTCCGCATCGCGCTTGAACGGCCATTTGCGATTGATCTCGTTAATCAGGTGATCGACCTTGCGCAAACTCGATTCCACATCCGCACGCAGTACGCCCAGATCAGCGGTGGCGGCTTTGGCATTAGCACCGATGGCCTGCGCATCAATCAGAATCGCATCCACTTTTTTCAGGCTCGAACGTGCTTCAGCGAGCATGGCATTCAACTGCACTACTGTCGCCTGCGCGTCTTTCATCACGCCGTTGGGGCCGAAGACTTGGGTATCAGCTTTTGCGGCCAGGCCATCTACTTTGGTGAGTAACGAATTGGTTCTGTCTAGTGCGGTGAGCAGCTTTTCAGTATGCTTTTCGTCGCCCAATATTGCGCCTAGTGCGCCGCCTTTGCCGTTAAGTTTTTCGGTTAGCGTTTTCACGTTTCCTAGGCTCGCATCAAGCGACGAATCTGCCGCCGTCAATGCCTTCAGATTTTGAATCAGCTCTTTGGCAGTGGCCACGAGCTTGGGAATTTCCGAACTCGCATCACCCACCAGCAGCGCCCGCGTGGCACCATCGTCTAGCGGAGGATCGGTCAAAATGCCGCTATAGGCGCGCAGTTTGGTGCTGCCAACCAGCCCGCGCTCTAGTGTGAAAATGCTGGTGCTGCGCAACCAGTGCGCGTCTTTTTTGGGCACTTCCATAATCATGCGCGCATTGCCCTCAGCGCTCAGTTCGATCTGACTGACGCGGCCAATCGGAAAGCCCGAAAATGTTAAATCCATGCCGACCACAACACCCTCAGAATCATCTGCCATCAGCACCAGTTTTTGCGTTGCCTCGAATACGCCACGGGCATACATCAAATACACCACGGCACCGCTGACCAGCAACACCATCAGCAGCACGAGCAGCGCGGCTTTGATTTGCAGCCCAGGCGGCGTGTGCGTGTTTAACGCAGACTCGAGCGGCAGCGTGGTGTTGTGCCCGCTGCTGTGCGAGCCTGTCGGCACTGAGTTTTCGTTTGAGTTTTCGTTCATCTGTTGAAAAGTTTAATAATAGTTAACAAGTAGCGAAGCAACTTCAATCAGCAAAATCACCGAAAACAGACGCACCATGCTCGCCAATTCACGAGCCGCTTTTGATCGGCCTTGCAATGTCGTATTCACATTATCATAGACGGCGGACGCCATGGGGATGAGTGAAACAGCGAGACTGAAAGCAATCGTCTTCATCACCAGAATAATAGAAACGGCGGGGCTGAATACCTGACCCACCACGCGTGTGTAGCCACCAAAACCCCACGGCGTAAAACCATAAACATTCAAATACGCCAGCACCAGCGACATCAGGCAACTCACCGCCACCAACATCAACACCGAAAAAACACCTGCAATCACGCGCGGCAATGCCTCGCGGGCAATCGGGTCAATCCCCTGCTGCTGCAAACGATGCAGATCGCCGTGTGCGCGCAGCTCGGCCAGCTCCATGCCGTCAGGTAATGTGCAGCGCAGCGCCACAAACACGGCAGCGGTTAACGGAATCAATTCCAGCACCAGCACACGCACCACCATTTCGAGCGCAAATTTTGAGAGCCCATAGCTCAATGCAGTCACCACCACAATGCGAATCAACACCGAGCTGACCAGCGCACACAGCACCGTAAACCACAGCAAATTTGGGCCCATGCCGGTCACCAGTTGCCTGGCAATGGCTGCACGATTGTCGCGCTGATAGGTTTGGGGAGCCAAGGTTAGCGGCAGCAAATGCGCCGAAAAACGGATCGTGCGCGTGGCTCTGGCAAACCACTCTAGCGTGTGGTGATTGAAACGCTTTAACGCTTTAAGCATATAACCCGGCACGGTGAACCTGCTTTGACGTAACGCTCGCCTGATGGTGATAATCGAAAATCCATGATGTGATAGTAGCAGTGAATGAAGTCGCTATAGATTCGGCAATTAACATAGTGAATATTTGGCGAACACCCTCTCTCCAACCTCTCTCCCGTCAAGGGAGAGAGGCTAACCCTCCCTCTCCCCTTGCGGGAGAGGGATCGAGGGAGAGGGGGCGTTCGCTGAATCGACGTTCATCATATTTAGTCGCTGAATCTATGATGCTAGCGCGCCAGAACACAATTTACATGTACGAAACAATAATGTTGAGACAACCGATTTTGCAGATGGTGCGTTATTTGCGTTGGCGCATTGCATCATATGCAAAAACACCTGCAAAATAGATAAAATGCACTACTTTATGCCATCGCAACCCCTTCGCTTATCAACGCTCATTACGTAACGGAGATTTCAAATGACCAAGAAAAATATTGTCGTACTTGCTGCCTCAGTCGCGGCCACTATTGCTGCCGGACTTTTCATCACCGGTGCAGCTCACGCGTCAGAAGAACTTTTTAAGACATCGAATTGTAATTCGTGCCACGCGATGGATAAAAAGCTCGTCGGTCCCGCGCTAAAAGATATTTCCGCAAAATACAAAACCCAAAAAGGTACGGATGCCATGCTAGCCAGCAAAATCAAAAAAGGCGGCGCCGGTGTATGGGGTGTGATCCCGATGCCGCCAAATGCAGCGGTATCTGACGAAGATGCGTTAACACTTGCCAAATGGGTGCTCGCCCAATAACGTCGCGCAACACGCCGCGCAATCATCGCAGCCAGTTTTAACCCCATGGCTGCGATAAAATGCAGGGATGAATTTTCTCTCCCCGTTTTATCCTCTCGCCCGCGCCGCACTTTTCAAGCTCGACCCCGAAACCGCCCATGATGTAGCCCTTCACAGCCTTAAAAAGCTCGAAAAGGCGCATCTGGCGGGGCTTTTGGGCTCGCGGGTGATCGCACCTCGCGAAGTGTTTGGTCTCAAATTTGATAATGCTGTCGGGCTCGCAGCGGGGCTCGATAAGAATGGCGCATACATTGACGCCATGGCAGCACTCGGATTCGGTTTTATCGAAGTCGGCACCGTCACACCGCGCGCGCAACCGGGTAATCCCAAGCCGCGCATGTTTCGATTGCCTGAGCACGAAGCGCTGATTAATCGGCTCGGCTTTAATAACGGCGGGTTGGATGCTTTTCTGGCGAATGTGCAGAGCGCAAAATACAAGGGCGTGCTGGGGCTGAACATTGGCAAAAATTTTGATACGCCGCTTGAAAATGCGGTGGACGATTACGTCACTTGTTTACGCGGCGTGTATCCGCATGCGAGCTATGTGACGGTGAATATTTCCTCACCCAACACCAAGGGTTTGCGCGATTTGCAAGCTGCCGAGCAACTGGAAAAATTGCTTTCTACGTTACAGATAGAAAAAACCAAACTAGCGAAAAAGCATAAAAAACAAGTGCCGATGTTGCTGAAAATTGCACCTGATCTTGACGGCGCGGCGATCAAAGATATTGCTGGCCTGCTTCTACAGTATAAATTCGATGGCGTGATCGCGACCAATACCACCATCGGACGCGATGCCATACGCGGGCACAGGCATGCAAATGAAGCGGGCGGTTTATCAGGCAAGCCTGTTTTCTCGCCGTCCACAGAAATTTTGCGGCAGATGAACAAAGCGCTAAAAAGCAATCTGCCGATTATCGGCGTGGGCGGGGTGATGCGCGCGGACGATGCCAAACAGAAAATAAACGCGGGTGCATCGCTGGTGCAAATTTACACTGGCTTTATTTATCACGGCCCGCAGCTCATTCGGGATTGCGCGCTCGCGTTGAAGTGATGGCCAAAGTGACCACACTCGCCGAAAAAATTGATGCGCTGCTCCCGCAAACGCAATGCACCAAATGCGGTTACGATGGCTGCATGCCGTATGCGGAGGCGATTGCGAACAATGGTGCGGCGATTAACCGCTGTCCGCCCGGCGGTGATGAAGGTATTGCCGCACTGGCTGCGCTACTGGATCAAGCAATTGTGCCGCTTGATCCTGAATGCGGCGCGCACATACCCCATCGCGTGGCGATGATTGATGAGGCGGCATGTATTGGCTGCGCCAAATGTTTAAAGCCCTGTCCGACTGACGCGATCATCGGCGCCAATAAATTTATGCACACTGCAATTGCCTCGCTTTGCACCGGCTGCGAGCTGTGTATTCCGCCCTGTCCAGTGGATTGCATTACGATGGTGGAGGATAAAAATTTCCCCGCTCTGCCGAATGTGGACATCGCTCGCGAGCGATTTCATTTGCACACTTTTCGCCTCATACGTGACAGCCAGGAGCGCATTGATGCACTGGCAGACAAAGAGCGCGCAGTACTTTACGACCAACACGCTCCACGATAAAAATATGGCCCTCATGAAACCCGCGCAGCGCCACGAATTTTTTCGACGCATGCAAGAATTAAATCCGCATCCCCAATCGGATCTTCAATATTCAACACCGTTTGAATTACTGATCGCAGTCATTCTCTCTGCACAAGCGACAGACAAGAGCGTGAATGTCGCCACATCGAAACTATTTCCAGTTGCCAACACACCACAGAAAATCACCAAACTTGGTGAAAAAAAACTGATCAGCTACGTTCAAACCATCGGCCTCTTCCGGATGAAAGCGAAAAACGTAATGGCCACGTGCAAAATGCTGATTGAACAGCACGCGGGCGAAGTGCCCAATGCCCGCGAAGCGCTGGAAGCCTTGCCTGGCGTGGGCCGCAAGACTGCCAATGTGGTGCTCAATATTGCCTTTGGTCAGCCAACGATGGCAGTGGACACGCATATTTTTCGTATCGGCAATCGCATGGGTTTGGCACCGGGCAAAGATGTAGTGGCCGTGGAAATGAAGCTATACAAAAACGTGCCCGCAGAATTTATGCAACATGCGCACCACTGGCTGATCCTGCATGGCCGTTACACCTGTGTAGCGCGCAAGCCGAAGTGTGCCGAATGCGTGGTTTACGATGTTTGCGGGTTTAAAGATCGTGCCAAGTTTCGTGATGAGTCCACGGTTGCCAGCACATAATGTTCAATCCCTCGCGCAATCAGGCACGTGATTTTTTGTTTGAGGCATGGCAAAAATTTAACGTTCATGCGCCACTCACATCGCTCGAAAAAATTGCCGTGGACATCATTGCCAAGCATCCTGAATATCACGCCCTGTTTGCGCGGCGCGACCAGTTTGTTGATCGTGATTACGCGCCTGAGCAGGGCGAGACGAATCCATTTCTGCACGTCTCAATGCACATCGCTATTCAGGAACAAATCGCGATTGATCAACCACGCGGTATTCGCGACGCACACCAAAAATTGACGGCCAAGCTGGACTCTGTTCTGAACGCCGAGCACGAAATAATGGACTGTTTAGCCGAAATGATATGGCAAGCGCAACAAACCAGAAGCACACCAGACGCCAGGATTTATTTAAAATGTGTGCAGGCAAAACTGGTTAAATTTACATAAGCCATGACCATGCTTGCAGCCATAAAAAAAGCCGCGCATCAGGAAAACCTATTGAACGATTTCGCCATCAGCGCCTACGAACTTTCCTCAGACGACACGGCGTTGCTGAAATCTCTGGCGAGGCTTGCCGCACACAAAACACGTGCGAATTGGCGATGGGTGGACGATGTTGTATCGGCAAATGTGGTCGTCATCCCCGGCAGCCTGCAAGACGAAATGCTCGCGCGCGAGGCACGTCTGGCGGCCGCTGGTGGCCCGGCACATCCAATCTTGATGATTGACGCGAATGCAGGAAACGTAGCAGGCCGCCTGGCGCTGCGCCGCCCTATGCGTGTCGGCGACATTGCACACTGCCTTGAGGCGGCGCAGATCATGATTCAATCGCGCGAAGCACTTAAATCAAAATTCAGCACACTGCCAAAGGGCCTTGTCTGGGTCGAGCCACATCCCGACGCAGTGTCAGTAATCGATATAACCAGCATCGATGAGTCCGGCAACCCAATTCAACATCACACGTCGTTGTATTCAGCTGTCGCGGCAGAGTTTTCGCGTCGTCGCGATGGCGTTTTCTCAATTCGGGGCAATGACTGGGAGCCGATTTACGTGCTTCCGGCCAGACGACAATTTTTGAGCCTTACCGATGCCCTGAGCAACGTACAGACTGGCGTGGAAAAACTGAGGAGCGCATTGTCGCGACATTCGGGATCGGTCGTCGTTGAAGAAATTATCGATATTGATTTGTTGTGTGATGTTTTGCGCCGCCGCGTTGAGCCCGGTTACCGTCTGGTGTGGCTTGCAGCAATTACGTTGCCGACAGAGCTCCAAAGCCAATACATTGATTCATCGAAAAGCTACTTGCTCAAGCGTATGCCAGATTTCCCCGACCTAATGCACAGCGAAGCAGACCTGCGCATGGCGGCTGCGCTCTCACAAATGCCATTGAATGCACGCGGTTTGGCGTTGCTATCAGGCGCCAGCATTTCCGGTGCACGCTCGTTTTTAATGGCTTGTTATGCGTCTGGTTTGCTGATGTCGAAACGTTAGCGCCATTGTTGATGCGGCGCGTAAATATGTTGAACGTCGGTCTGGTGAACGCTGATGCCGTAAATATCTGAACGGCTTTTTCGATGGAGACACCCTTTTCGGGGGCGTGAGGGATATGCTGCTTTGTTGCAGGTTAAACAATGTAGCGGCAAACACATTTTTCATTGCGCCCGCTTCGTTTGCCACATTCATTTGCCACATCCGTCTGCCACATTCGTTTGCCACACCCGTCTATTGCCGCCACAAATGGACTCAATAACGTGACATTCCCACAACAAACTATGGCAGAATATTCTACGTAGCCTGGCAAGTAATGGATTACATTGGTGGTGGACAAAATTGAAAATTCAAATATCGCGAAACGACTGTCGCGGCGGGGATGACTACGCGATGACGTACGCGCTCTGGAGCATGGGCCTATGAATGCGCGT
>JANXWW010000204.1 GCA_025350945.1 Burkholderiales bacterium | reverse complement strand
TGAAAAAGACGATTTATCCCTTTTGGAACGAAGTGCCATGCGCTTCATTGGCGGCTTATGCGGCTCATCCAAATCAAAAGTAACGTTTCATCTGGTAAAAAAATTGCGCGGGGCAAATCTCGTCATGGACGAACGAAAGCTGCCCGTATCAATCGACAAAACTGGATATGCTTTCTCTCCTCCCCTGCATGATAAAACCTGGTCGGACGATGCCTTTATCGAGCTGGAGTTTGAGAAACAATGACGTATTTAGAACCATACGCGTTTCGTCTAATATTTAGTAGGGCTTTCTTTTCTCCAGACATAAGATGCCAATTTGCTGAACAGAGTCGATTTTTAAAGCGCTCAAGCCAGACGTCAATGGTGTGAAATGAGACAGGCAATCATCGCTTTGGGTGGCACAATTTTTACTGTTTTCGCTATAGCTGAGCCAGCCCCTGTTGTTGAATTACAAACCACATCACATAGCATTGTCATACCTGATTCCATTGCGCGACAGTATTTCAAACGCCTGCCAGTGGGCACGCTTGGCGAACTGGCAATTGATGAACAAAAGCGCGCCAGGATCGGTTTTACACAAGCGCGATCCGTACCGGGATCGGCGGAAAACTTGAGTGGGGAATATCCTCAGCAACTACAAAAAATCACCGTATACGGGCTACTTGATCCCGAAGATTATGTGGCACCGAAACTGCCTCCCATGTTGGTGTTTAGGGCAACTCTCGACAAACAAAGACCCAGAACCCCTCAGGAAATTACTGAAGGTTTACTGTGCGTAATCGGGCTTTGCCTGCTTGACACCTCGAAAGAACCTAACGCCGCTGACCGAAATGAGGCGCGTGCAAAAGCTCCCCCAAGTTTTGCCAATCAGCGATAACCTGCAGGTGGCAACATCGAATGCGATTAATGACTTACTCATTACATAATTTAACCCCAATATCCACGGGTATCTTCAGGCATAAATGCCTCGAAATGCCCGCCTATGAATGGGTTTACTTTTCGCTTAAAAAAATCTCATAGCTAAAAACGCCCAAAGCCGTCAACAAATGTCACAATGCACCTCCCGTATTCGTGATGGACGGCAAAATTATGTTTGGCAAATTATTCAAGAAAACTGATATCGCGGTGACGTCACTGCCGACGATGAACACGACCGCATCCAAAGTCGCTGAGGCCGCGCAAGAAACGGCGCTACAGGCCATGGCGTGGGAATCTCGTTTGCATGCGGCCAAGGGCGATGATATGGCGTTGTTATCAATCGCGATTGATGCGCCGGTGATTGATATCAAATGCGCAGCTGTGATGGCGCTGACGAGTGAAGACGCGCTGAAAACAGCCGAGCGCGAATTTCGCACGCATGACCGCAAGGTGCATCGCGCGGCCAAGCAGCGCTATGAGTCAGTGATTGCGCATCGCGAAAATAATGAAGCGGCAACAGTGCTGATTGCTTCGGCTGCTGCACTTGCCGCAGAGCCGATGATTCCGGCGAATCGTCTGGTGGAGCTGGATCGCGCGTGGGCCGCACTGGATCATTCGCATCTGAACGCAGACACGCAATCTGAATACGCAAAACACTGGGCCGCGCTGACCACCGTGACGCGCGAACGCGGCGACAAACAATTGACGATCAATCGCTGGATTGCCGAGGCGACCGAAGCCGAGACGCAATTAAACGCAACGGCTAAGGAAGTCGCCAATGGTGTGAAAGAACGCTTTGAGCTTTTGTCGCTCAGCCAAGTTACCGAAACACTGCGCGCGGCGGCACCCGCGAACGATGGCAATGAAGCCAACGCTAAAAATATGTTGAAAGTGGCGGCGCTACTTGAGTCACTCGGCGCAGCGCTAAATATGTCGCAGCAAGTTATTGCGCGGCTCGATATTCTGGATCAGCTTGACGAGCCTCCGTTGGCAAATCAGCCGGCAAATCCACCGGTGGATGCGGCTGCCGAGGCCGCCCAACCAGGCGCTAAATCCAGTGCCACGGGCCGCTGGCGCGCGTTGCCCGCGATCACGGATGAGAAAATAGCGGCACCACTGAACGCGCGATTTGATGAATGGCAGATGAATGAAAGCGATCAGCGCCAATTAAAGCAGGCTGAAAAAAAGCAAAAACAAAACGATGAACGCAAGGCGGTCAAAGAGGCGAAAGTTGAAGTGCTGGCCACAGTGGTGGCGGCGGGCGAAGCAGCAATTGCCGAAGGGCATTTGGCTGAAGCCAATAAACATTTGGTGGCCATTGACGAAGCGGTTTCCAATGGCGGCGGCAATGCGGCGCTCGCTGCGCGCATCGAAGCATTACAAGCTGAATATGCGCGTCTGAAGGGCTGGCAGCACTGGGGCGGCGGGCGAGTGCGCGATGATTTGGTGCTGGAAGCAGAAGCCTTGGCAAAAACAGTGGCCGAGCAAGTGGTTGTTCACGACGTTGCGGCGGCGGTTGATTCGGCTGCTGCTGAAACTGAAGCCAGTCCTGCGGAAGAGGCATCAATTGATGTCGCCACGAAAGCGAAAAAACCTGCTCGCGTTGCAAAATTGCCGCTTAAACAACATGCAGACGCGATTGAAAATCTGCGTGAGCGATGGAAGGAATGTGATCGTTTGGGCGGAGCCACCAGTCGTTCGTTGTGGCAGCGTTTTGATGGCGCGTTAAAGTTAGCCTATGTGCCGGTCGCCGCGCATCTGGCCAAATTAAAAGCCGCGCGACAGGAAAATCTGGATCAGCGTAATAGTTTGATTGCCACACTTGATGCCGTCAAAGTAAGTCCTCCCGCCAGCAGTGAGACGCCGCTGCACGCCGAGCCGCAGGATTTCAAAGAGCTTGCGCGCGCGCTTGACAGCTTCCAGACCGAGTGGCGTAAATTAGGTCCGGTTGAGCATACTGTGCCGCACAAAGCGCGCGAAGCGTTGTTGATGCGTATGCGCAAATCGATGACGCGATTGGAAGAACCGTTATTCGAGGCCAGACGTTTGGCGCAATCAAAACGCGACAAATTGATTGAGCGTGCCAAGGTCCTGGTGACCGATGCGCATCAACGTGACGTGATCGCCAAAGTGCGCGAATTGCAAGCCGAATGGCAGCGCGAGGCCAAAGCGATGCCGCTGGCGCGCAACGTGGAAAACGCGGTGTGGACGGCATTTAAAGCGGCGACTGATGCGGTGTTCACGCAGCGCGATGCCGCATTCAATGCGCGTGATGCAGAGTTGAAAGCAAGTAAGACGGTACGTGAAGAGTTGATCGCAAAAGTGGCGGCGCTCAACGAATCCACGTCTGTCGCCGAGATCAAACGTACCTTGATGGAAACCGACACCGCATGGCGCAAAGCGGGCGAAGCGCCACGCGCCGACGCAACGAAATTGGATAGCCAATTCCGCGCTGCAAGAGAAGCCGCACAGAAATTAATTGCTTCCAGCGCACAGCGAATCTGGGATGCAAAATGCTTGGCACTTAATGCGAAATTAGCGCTTTGCGAAGAATTGGAAAATACGGCGGCAGCAGAAAATATTGATGAACGCTATCAGGCTATTTCGGCGCTGCCCAATGTGTGGGAACAAGCATTGGCCGCACGTCTCGCACTGGCCAACGCACGCGCCAAATCCGGAAATGCGGCGACCAGCGATTTGAGCGCGGCTGTCAAGATGCAAGAAGCGCAAAAATTAACCCTGTTGCAACTCGAATCCGCCCTCGATATCGCCTCCCCCGCACAATTTCAGGCCGCACGCCGTGATTTGAAATTACGCGCAATGAAGATGGCAATGGAAGGCAAAGCATCAGCTAATACGAATCCAGGCGTGGATAAATTGACGGCGGATGCGCTGGGGTTTTCGCATCTGGATACAGCGTCAAGGGAGCGCTTGAGTGCGATTTTGGTGGCGTTACGGGTGGGTGTGCATCGGGTGGTTTGAAATGTTCGGCACAAAGATGATGGCACTAGCATACACGCGGTGTTTGGGCATTTTTAGCTTGTAATGCCGCGCTAGTGATAGTGTTTACATATCCAGATGATTACAGCTCATCATATTTCTTGCTCGACCCGCGCGCTTTTTCAACGGGATATTTTTGGGCGTTGAGGCGCATTTTTTCTTGTGCGGCGGCGATTAAATCGATGTCCAATTTATCGCTTAATCGAATCAGATAAAGCAGCACATCGGCCGCCTCCAGGCTCACCGCGTGGCGCGATTCAGTAGATAGATTTTTGCTTTCATCTTCCGTGAGCCACTGGAAATGCTCCAGCAATTCGGACGCTTCTACCGACAGCGCCGCCGCGAGATTTTTCGGCGAATGGAATTGGTCCCAGTCGCGTTGGCCGGCGAAGTGACGAAGTGCGTCGCGCAGTTGGTCGAGCGCGTTGTCACGCGAATTCATTAACCCAGCTCATACGCGCATCAAGACTGGAAAAATTCATCCTCAGCTTCAGCCGAGATTGCCGGAGTAGCGGGGGACGGCGCAGGTGGTGGTGCAGGTGGCGGATCAAACGCAACGCTGCCTTCAAGCGCTTCCTGCAAGGCGCGCTGAATGGTTTCTGCATCCATCGGCACTCGACCCTGCGAGCGCAGCAATACGCGCGAGGGCAAATCGAGCAGGCGAGTCTGCGGAATGCGCAAATTAGCGGCGATATTTAGCGTTGGCAGCAAGTAAGTGCCGCGAAAGCCCGGCTGAGCGCGATCCATAGCATCAACGATGGCTTGTTGTGAACGGGCGAACCCAGCCAATAATTCAGCGAGTTGTTGGTGAGTGAGGGTCATATTTTTGTGTGTATAAATGGAAACTAGTTCAAATATCATCTAACGGCTCCGTAGGTGCAAAACCAGGCGACGAGCGGCATTATGGGTGTGCAATACGGAAATAGGGAGCGGCTCGAATAATGCTCGTGCATAATCTTCACACGTTAGTTGCACCTGTGTTTACGCTCGCAATCCAGCTAATCGCCGCACAAAAATTTGCGCATCCGTTTGAATTTCTGTCTCAATTTTTGAGGAGCCTTTGTGATCAAAAAATATTGCTCTATCACCGCTATTATTTTTGCAGCATGCGCCTTTTTAGGATTGCCTGCATTTGCCGAAACCAAAATAGTCAGCAAGCCAACCACGAACGCCGCTGCAAAGCGCTACACCATCGAGCAATTTATGGCGACGACCGGCATTTCCGGTGCATCGTTTAACGCCGATGAAAAGCAGATTTTATTTTCGAGCAATGAATCGGGCATTTTTAACGTTTATAGCATCGCAGCCGCGGGCGGCGCACCCACGCCGATGACAAAGTCCACCACTGACAGCACGTATGCGGTGAGTTATTTTTATGATGACGACCGTATTCTTTTTACGCGCGACAAAGGCGGCGACGAGAATAATCATGTGTTTGTACGCGAGCTTGATGGCACCGAAAAAGATCTCACGCCGGGCGATAAACTGAAAGCTAATTTTGCCGGCTGGCGAGGCGACGGCACCGCGTTTTATATCAACACCAATGAGCGCGACGCTAAATTTTTTGACGTTTACAAATACGATGCAAAAACGTATGTGCGCACGATGCTGTTTAAGAATGAAAGTGCAGGCGTGCTGAACGCGAATCCCGCCGCGATCAGTCGCGATGAACGCTGGATTGCGTTGAACAAACCGAACACCACGTCAGACGGTGATATTTATTTATACGATGCAACAACGAAACAAACCAAGCACATTACGCCTCACAAAGGCTCGGTAGCTTTCAGCGCAGCAACGTTTGATCCTGCTTCAAAAAAACTGTTTTTCATGAGCAATGAAACCGGCGAATTCTTAAGCGCGCGCACCTATGATCTGGCAACTGGCGCAATAAAAGAGCACGAAAAGGCGGACTGGGATGTGGTCACAACCTACTTCTCGCAAGATGGGCGCTACCGCGTCACGGGTATAAATGAAGATGGCAGCGTTAGCATTCGTGTGGTCAATAGCGCGGATGAAAAACCCGTTGCCATGCCAAAACTGCCGGGTGGTGAAATACGCGGCTTGACCTTCGGTAAAAGCGGCGCGCGCATGGCGTTTTACGTGAACGGAGACCGCTCGCCGAACAATTTATTCGTGCATGATTTTGCGACTAAAAAAACCACACAACTCACACAAAGCCTCAGCAAGGATATTGACACCAACGAATTAGTCGAAGCTGAAGTGGTGCGCTTCAAATCGTTTGATGGCACCGTGATTCCATCGATTTATTACAAACCAAAAGGTGCCTCTGCCAGCAACAAAGTGCCGGCACTGGTGTGGGTTCACGGCGGCCCCGGTGGGCAAACGATGCGTGGCTATAGCGCGCAGATTCAATATCTGGTGAATCATGGTTACGCGGTATTGGGCATTAATAATCGCGGCAGCAGCGGCTATGGCAAAACATTTTTTACCGCAGATGATCGCAAACATGGCCGCGAGCCGCTGTGGGATTGTGTGGAGGCGAAAACATTTCTGGCGAGTCTGGGCTATATCGATCCCGAGCGCATCGGCATTATCGGTGGCAGCTACGGTGGCTACATGACGCTGGCCGCACTGGCGTTTCGGCCTGAAGCGTTCAAAGTTGGCGTGAATATTTTCGGCGTGAGCAACTGGATTCGTACGCTGGAAAGCATTCCGCCGTATTGGGAAGCGCAGCGTAAAGCGCTCTACGATGAGATCGGCGATCCGGTACGGGACAAAGAGTTTCTTATTGCCACCTCGCCGCTTTTTCACGCCAAAGAAATTCGTGCGCCGCTGATGGTGATTCAAGGTGCCAACGATCCGCGCGTGATCAAACCGGAGAGCGATGACATTGTTGAAGCGGTGAAGAAAAATAATGTGCCGGTGGAGTATGTGGTGTTCCCCGACGAAGGCCACGGATTTTCGAAAAAGAAAAACCAGATGGAATCAAGTAGGCGGATTCTGGAGTTTCTGGATAAATATCTGGCACCGACAAACAAAAAAACATAGCAAAAAAACATAGCAATGGTGACGATGCCGGGAAGTGTTGGCTAAAAACTTTACCGCGCTTGTGCAATCGATAAAAAATAATAATTCCAAAGGGAGATGACGAGAATGGCGATGAAAGACGCTGAGAACGATCTGCTTGACCGGATGCAATTCCGCGCGGATCTGCTGGCGGATGACAC
>JANXWW010000193.1 GCA_025350945.1 Burkholderiales bacterium | reverse complement strand
ACGGCGTCGGCGAAAGCGAATCCTGGTAGAGCAAACACAAAAAACGTGGCAAATATCAACGCCACGAGGCGTGTGGGTTTGATTCCAAACAGAGCAGCTCTGGTCACCATGGTGTCACCCGCGTTGGATTGTTATTTTCGTTATCGCGAACAATGCTATCTGCCGCAGAAACTTTTTCTATACGAAATCCTAGACAAATTTTATTGTCGCAGATAAGGTGCAAAGCCCTAATCCCCCAATTAAGGTATAGCCTCGAAAATTAATTTGAGTTTTATCGTACCGGGTAGTTTGCAAGCCGCTTACTAGCGCCCTCAGCGCCCTCGCTGCATTGACTCGCGTTACTTTCTATTCATTTGCAAGCAACCACGGCACATATCGCGCCACGCCCTGCTCCACGGTCAAAAATTCATCCGTGTACCCCGCTTCGCGTAGCAATGAAATATCGGCTTGAGTGAAACTTTGATATTTGCCTTTCAACGCATCAGGAAATGGCACGTATTCAATCACGCCTTCCTTTTTAAGTACGGCAAGGTCAGATGCTGGCTTGCCGTCAATGTGACAAATCGCGTTGACCGTGGCGACCGCGAGATCATTGAACGGCTGTGAGCGGCCCGTGCCGAGATTAAAAATCCCGGATACGTTATTGTTATCGAGAAAAAATAAATTCACTTTCACCACATCCTCAACGCTCACAAAATCGCGGCTTTGCTCGCCATGGCCAAAGCCGCCGCTGCCTTCAAATAATTTTACTTTTCCGGTGGTGCGATATTGATTGAAGAAATGAAATGCCATCGACGCCATGCGACCTTTTTGCGATTCGCGCGGGCCATAAACATTGAAATAACGGAAGCCGACAATCTGCGATGACGCATCATCAATGCGCGTGCGCACGGCTTGATCGAATAAAAATTTGGAGTAGCCATAAACGTTCAGCGGCGCTTCGAATGAGCGATCTTCCTTGAACGTAGTGCCGCCGCCATACACCGATGCGCTTGACGCGTAAATTAGCGGCACGCCTTCTTCGACACAAAAATCAAGCAATGACAGCGAATAACGATAGTTGTTTTCCATCATGTAACGGCCATCAGTTTCCATCGTATTCGAGCATGCGCCCTGATGAAAAATCGCATCAATGTCACCACCTAGTTCACCGCTTTCCACCACCGCCAGAAAATCTTTTTTATCAACATATTCACTGATTTCGCAGTCAACGATATTCTTAAATTTGTCAGCATGCGTGAGATTATCAACGGCCACAATATCGGTGATGCCGCGTGCATTGAGTGCTTTAACAATGTTGCTGCCAACAAATCCGGCTGCGCCGGTAACAATGTAAGTCATGTTAACTCTTCATAGGTAAAAATTATTTAGCACTAGCATTAGCGGATGTTTTCAGGCATTTTTGCTTTGAAACGCTCGCCAGTATTAGACTTTCATTTATAGCGCTGCGATCAATTCCTGCTGCGTTACTGTAGCTGTTCCCAATTTCCCCACCACCACACCGGCCGCACGATTGGCAATCCGCATCGCGTCCGTCATTGATGCACCCGCCGCGAGCATTAAACCGATGGTGGCAATCACCGTATCACCCGCCCCAGAAACATCATAAACCTCACGCGCCTGAGTTGGCTCGTGAACGGCTTCACCGTGAGCGAACAGGGACATTCCTTCTTCTGAACGCGTGACCAGCAAAGCGTCAAAATTATATTGTTCGCGAACGGCCTCCGCTTTTTTTGCGAGCTCGGTTTCGTTCGCCCAACGTCCGGCCACTTCCCGAAATTCGCCACGATTCGGCGTCAGCAGGGTCGCGCCACGATACTTTGAAAAATCATCGCCTTTTGGATCAATCAATACGCGTTTGCCGTGACGTTTCGCCACATCAATCATCTTGGTCACGTGCGTCAAGCTGCCCTTGCCGTAATCGGAAAGGATCACCACATCCACGCTATCGACCAGCGATTCAAAATCGTCGAGCTTGTCTTCCAATACTTCGCGCGAAGGTGGCGTTTCAAAATCGATACGCATCAATTGTTGCTGGCGGCCAATCACCCGCAATTTCACCGTTGTCGGTAGTTGCACGTCGTGATGGAAAATAGTTTTGACGTGTTCTTTTTCCAGCAGCGCGAGCAATGAACGACCAGCTTCATCATCACCTACTACAGATAACAAGGTTGCCTGCCCACCGAGTGCTGCCACATTACGCGCCACGTTGGCGGCACCACCGGGGCGCTCTTCTGTGCGCTGTACATGCACAATCGGCACCGGCGCTTCGGGCGAGATGCGCTCCACATTGCCGAACCAATAGCGATCAAGCATCACGTCGCCCACGACCAATACGCGAGCATTTTTACAATCGGGTAATGCGAGTTTCACCATGCTCATGCAGCCTGCGCGCGACCAATCGGATAATACGAAAAACCCAATTCGCGCATCGCAGCAGGCTCGTACAAATTGCGGCCATCAAACACCACCGGCGCTTTCAATTGCGCCTTCATGGCGGAAAAATCCGGCGCACGAAATGTTTTCCATTCCGTCACGATCAGCAGCGCATCGCAGCCTTTGAGCGCACTCATCGGGCTATCGGCAAAGCCCACATTACCGTTGCCACTCAACACGCGTTTTGCTTCTGCGATTGCGACCGGATCAAACGCAACTATTTTGGCACCTAGTTTTGTCAAATCATCAATCAACACCAGGCTCGGTGCCTCGCGCATATCGTCTGTGTTGGGCTTGAACGCCAAGCCCCACATCGCGAATGTTTTGCCTTTTAAATCTGCGCCAAATCGCGCGATAATTTTTTCGGTCAACACATGTTTTTGCGCATAGTTGACACGCTCAACCGCGTCGAGCAACTTCATCGCGATACCCACTTCGTGTCCCGTGCGTTGCAGCGCCTGCACATCTTTCGGAAAGCACGATCCGCCGTAGCCAATACCGGGATATAAAAATTGATAACCGATGCGTGGATCAGACCCAATGCCACGACGCACCGATTCAATATCGGCACCCAATTTTTCGGCCAACAATGCCAACTCATTCATGAACGAAATTCGTGTGGCCAACATCGCGTTGGCCGCATATTTCGTGAGCTCAGCCGAGCGAATATCCATCACCATTATGCGATCATGATTGCGCTGGAATGGCGCATAGAGTTTTCGCATTGCCTCAATTGTCTCGTCGTTGTCTGCGCCCACCACAATACGATCAGGCCGCATAAAATCTTCAACCGCCGCGCCCTCTTTCAAAAATTCAGGATTCGATACGACCGAAAATGGCGTATCCATTTTTCTTGCGCGCAACTCTTCTGCAATCGCCGCGCGAACTTTGTCTGCGGTGCCAACCGGCACCGTGGATTTATCGACGATGATTTTTTTCGATGTCATATGTTTGCCGATATTGCGCGCCGCCGACAACACATATTGCAAATCGGCTGAACCATCTTCACCGGGCGGCGTACCCACCGCAATCATTTGCACATCGCCCCATGCCACGCCCTCAGCGACGTCGGTGGTAAATCGTAGCCTCCCTGCTGCAACATTATTTGCAACGATTTCTTTCAAACCCGGCTCGTAAATAGGAATACCGCCCGAGTTCAAAATATCGACTTTGCGCGGATCAAGATCGAGACACAAAACGCTGTTGCCTACATCCGCCAAACACGCGCCGGAAACAAGGCCCACGTAACCGGTACCGATAATCGTTAACTTCATGCGCTCGCTTCCATTGTCTTAAGATCATCATTAATTTTATGTAGCGTGGCGATGGGATCTTTTGCTTTTGTGATGCTGCGGCCAATCACCAAATAATCCGAGCCCATTTTGATCGCATCAACCGGCGTTACCACGCGCGCCTGATCCCCTTTTGCGTCTTCGGCAAGACGAATGCCGGGTGTGACCAATTTAAAATTTTTGCCAAAATGATCGCGAAGCCACGTGGCTTCCAGAGCCGAGCAGACTACGCCGTCCAGCCGCGCATCTTTGGTTAGTTCCGCATAGCGCAAAACGGCAGCAGGAAGATTAGGTGCCAAACCGATTTCTGTAAGTTCGGGTTGCGAAAGGCTGGTGAGCACAGTTACACCGATCAACAACGGCTTTTTACCGCTGAAGGAATCAATTGCATTGCGCGCCGCATCAAGCATTTTCTTGCCTCCACCCGCATGTACATTGACCATCCATACACCCTGGCTGGCCGCGACCTTGCAGGCGCTGGCGACCGTGTTGGGAATGTCGTGAAATTTAAGATCAAGGAATACGTCAAATCCACGTGCCATTAAATCCTCAACAACCGTAGGTCCTGCCGCTGTGTGCAATTCTTTGCCAACTTTGACGCGACAAATCTGCGGGTCCAGTTGCGCGGCAATTGACAATGCATCGTCGGCATTATCGTAATCAAGCGCTACGATGATGGGTTTGCTACTCATCGGGGCACCCGTTTTTATCATTTCTGTTTATCATTTTTATTTATCGTCTCAATCGATCATCTGGTTTTTTTATTCAGGATTTCCATGGTTTTTTATTCGTTCAGCCCTCAATCTGTGAACGCGCCAGATAGCGGTTGGCAGTGTCATATTCCGCGGTACGCCGTGGCGAAAAAGTTTCCCAGCCGCCGCACGCGGGGCATTGCCAATAAAATTGTTTCGCTTTGAATCCACACTGCCTGCACAAATAAACCGCAAGTCGGCTCGAATGACTGTGCACCAATTCCTTGAGCATTTGCAAATCATGTTTTCGCTCTTCTGGTGCCGCTAAAATCTGCGCCTCCAATAATCGATCCAGCCCGACCAAAGTAGGATTATTGCGCAAATCTGCTTTCACCAATTCGTAAGCTGCTTGCGGGCCATCGCTG
>JANXWW010000179.1 GCA_025350945.1 Burkholderiales bacterium | reverse complement strand
GGCGTGCAGGATATTCTGGAATTGGGCTTGCACGGCATTGCCATGTCGCGCTATTCCGGCTGCTATGTAGCGTTCAAATGTATTTCGGATACGGTCGATGCATCGGCGTCGGTATTGATCGATATTGATTCGCCAAAAATCATCATGCCGACAGATTTTAAACTGCCTGCCGCGGGCGTTTCCATCCGCTGGCCGGATACGCCACTCGATCAAGAGCTTCGCCTGCAGCACGATAAAATTTACGCAGCACTCGCGTATTGCCGGGCCAACAAATTGAACCGCATTACGATTGGTGCAAGTGATTCTGGCAAGCCTGCGCGCTTGGGCATCATCGCATCCGGCAAGAGCTATCTGGATACTTTGCAGGCGCTGGAAGACTTGGGCATTGATGAACGCCATGCCGCTGAAATCGGCCTGCGCGTGATGAAAGTCGGCATGCCGTGGCCGCTGGAGCCAACGCATGTGCGCGAATTCGCACAAGGGCTCGAAGAGATTTTGGTGGTGGAAGAAAAACGCCAACTGATCGAGTATCAACTCAAGGAACAACTCTACAACTGGCGCGACGATGTGCGGCCGCGCGTGATCGGCAAATACGACGAGCATGGCGAATGGGAAACGCATCGTGCGCCGTGGTTGCTGCCCGCTGCGGGGGAATTAACACCGGCGATGATCGCGCGCGTGATCGCGGCACGCATCGCAAAATTTCACACCAGCCCGATTATTCAAACGCGCCTGAAATTTCTCGAAGCAAAAGAAGCCGCGCTTGCCAAGCCCCGCGCCAAAGCTGCGCGCATTCCGTATTTCTGCTCAGGCTGTCCGCATAACACCAGTACCCGCGTGCCGGAAGGCTCAAAGGCGCTGGCGGGCATTGGCTGTCATTACATGGCGGTGTGGATTCGCCCGGAAGAAACCATGACCTTCACGCAGATGGGCGGCGAAGGCGTGCCATGGGTTGGCATTCAGCCGTTTACGAATACCAAACACGTGTTCGCGAATTTGGGCGATGGCACGTATTTTCATTCTGGTTTGCTGGCGATTCGCGCAGCGGTTGCCGCGAATGTAAATATCACTTATAAAATTTTATTTAACGATGCGGTCGCGATGACGGGCGGCCAGCCGGTTGATGGGCCGCTCACCGTGCCGCAGCTCACGCAGCAAGTTGCCGCTGAAGCTGTCGGCAAAATTTACGTGGTGACGGATGAGCCGGAAAAGTATCCAGCCGATGCGAATTTCGCTCCGGGCGTGACGATTCGCCATCGCGATGAGCTTGATGACGTACAGCGCGAATTACGCGAAATAACTGGGGTGACGATTCTGGTTTATGACCAAACCTGTGCTGCTGAAAAGCGTCGTCGCCGCAAGCGCGGCACGTTCCCTGATCCGCAAAAGCGTGTCGTCATTAACGAAGCGGTGTGCGAAGGCTGCGGCGACTGCGGCAAGAAATCAAACTGCATGTCGGTCTCGCCGGTCGAGACCGAATTCGGTCGCAAGCGCGCAATTGATCAATCATCATGCAATAAAGATTTCTCCTGCGTAAAAGGATTCTGCCCCAGTTTTGTAACGGTAGAAGGCGGGACATTGCGCAAGAAAAAACCAACGGTGCAAGAAGTTTTAAGCGCATTGCCGGAGCCAAAATTGCCTGCGCTTGATAAACCCTACGGTATTCTCGTCACGGGTGTGGGTGGCACCGGCGTGGTGACGATTGGCGCGTTGCTCGGCATGGCTGCACACTTGGAAAATAAAGGTGTAGCGGTGCTTGATATGACCGGTCTCGCGCAGAAGGGCGGCAGCGTGTACACGCATGTGCGCATCGCCAACAAACCGGAAGATATTCACGCCGTGCGTATTGCGGCCTGCGAAGCGAGTGCGTTGCTGGGCTGCGACATGATTGTTTCAACCTCTGACGAAGCGCTCGCCAAAATGCAAAACGGGCTCACGCGCGGCGTGGTGAATTCTGATGTGGCGACCACTGGCGAATTTACCAAGAACGCCGATTTGCATATTCCGGTGGCAGAAATGCAGGAGGTGTTGATTGAGGCAATGGGCAAGGGAGCGGTTGATTTTGTGAATGCGACCGCACTCACAACATCATTGATGGGCGATGCAATTTTCACCAACCCGTTTGTGATGGGATACGCCTATCAGCAGGGCATGATTCCGGTAAAAGCAGAATCGATTGCGCGCGCGATTGAATTAAACGGCGCAGCGGTGGAAAAAAATAAACAGGCATTCGATTGGGGCCGCCGCGCTGCGGTGGATTTGCGATCCGTGCAACGCATCGCCACGCCGCCCGAAGCCACGCCGGAATCACAGCGCATGTCGGAGACAATTGAGGAGTTAATTGAGCGTCGCGTTAAATATTTAACCGATTATCAAAATCAGGCGTACGCAAAACGCTATAGCGATCTGGTCGCAAAAGTTCGCGCGGCGGAATTGCCGGGTAAGAAAGCGTTGAGCGCGGCGGTTGCGCGTTACGCATTTAAAGTCATGGCCTACAAAGACGAATACGAAGTCGCACGCTTGTACACGCAGACCGATTTTGTCAAACGCGTCGCCGAACAATTCGAGGGTGACTACAAATTGACCTTCCATCTCGCACCTCCGCTGATGAGTGAGATAGACCCGATTACGGGTGAGGCGAAGAAAAAAACCTTCGGCCCGTGGATGATGACGGCATTTAGCGTGCTCGCAAAATTCAAGGGTCTGCGCGGCGGCGCGCTGGATATTTTTGGCTACACGGCGGAGCGGAAAATGGAGCGGCAATTAATTACCGATTACATGAAAACAGTGGACGATGTCATCGCAAAATTGTTATCCGATAATTACGACACCGCAGTCGATTTGGCCTCCGTGCCCGAACACATTCGCGGCTTCGGTCACGTCAAGCATCAACATTTTATTGAAGCGAAAAAGCGGGAAGCAGAACTGTGGGAGAAATTTCGCAATCTGAAAGTGGGCGCGGCTGCGAAGGAAATCCGGATAAAAGTTGCAGCGTGATTCTATTGCAAACACAAACACAAGCACTGGCGAGGCGATTGGGGCGATAGTGCGGGTTTAATCGCCAAGATTAACGGTGTCACGCATTAGCCGGATTGTGAAAGCAACTGGTGAAGCGAAGCGGCACGAGGCAAAAGGCAAAAGGCAAAAGGCAAGGACTGATTCTGGGGTTCAACGAGGAACAGGAAACCAATATTGGTATTAAATTTTTACCAGCGAAACATGAATATCGGCACGGTCTCTCAGACATAAGCACACGAAAGACCACGCTAAATGTCCGGCCGCGAGCGGCAATGGCGAAATCAAGGCGTGCGATATCTAGATCAAGATCAAGATCGCCTGTGATATTTCATGCGGACCAAATGGGCACCTGATGCAACGCATTAGCGTTGCCGCAAACGTAACAATGTTTAACTCTACTTCGCGGCAAATCTCATGCATCATAATCATTAGATAAAAATCGTCGCGATACTCGTGTATCCAAACTAAATCGAATTGATTACAGAGGGTTACTATGAACTCAAACTCCATTCCCGCCGCCATCGCACTCATCTTGCTGGTGTCGGTGTCGGTAACGGTTGCCGCTGCGCCACCGCCGCGAGCAAAGCAATCCTCCGCGTCGCGCGCCGCAGCCGCTAACGCAACGCCAATCGACATTGCCATCAACAAGGCGGAGCGTCTGGTAATGCTTTCCCAACGGGCCGCCAAGCTTTACGCACAAGGTGCGCTCGGTATAATGCCTGCTCGCACCGAAGCGCTGCTTAGCGAAACGATTCAACAATTTGAAGGCGAACTCAACTGGTTGAAAGTTAACTTACCATCGCCGATTCTCGCCAATGGCATTCGCGAGCAGGACGCCGCCTGGAGTGCACTTAAAGCCCAGATCATGCAGAAGCCCTCGCGCGACAAGTTAGACGAAATTGCGCGGCTCTCAGAAAATCTCTACGCTAAAACCAAAGCGACCGCACTCGGTGTGGAGGCGCTGACGGTCAACCCGACTGACGAAATCGTTGGCGTGAGCGCCCGCCAGGGCGTACTGATTCAACGCATGGGCAAGTTTTACATGTTTGACCACGCGGGCTATAAAGGCGCGGAAGCGGCTTTCCGCTCGACTAAAGCGGAATTCCTCGAGAATCATAAAAAACTTGGCGAAGCGAAAGAGGCTAACGAATCAATCAAACGTGAACTCGATTTGATTCTCGGCCAGGCAAATTTGCTACTCACCGGTCTGGTCGAAAAGAAAGTGGGCGGTGATATGAATGACGCGCTCGTTGGCAAATCCATCGAAGTGATGTTACAGATGCAGGAGAGTGTGACGACAATGTTTGAGAAGCTATAAACGCATTGCTCAAACAATATTAACATCCAGAAATCTGGGGTCAGGTCTCAATACTGTTCGTTTAAGACCGTTCTGCCTGAGCTTGTATAAAGCTGCTTGGGGGCTTCGACAAGTTTGTCCCAAACGGATTATTGTTAAACGAACAGCATTGGGTAAGGCCTTGCCCCTTGCCTTGGCAAACTCGTGTAAGTTTAGCTGCATAATATAGCCCTTAGCGCTACTGCCCTACTGTCTATAGCCAGCGCGACGTTTGGGACGATATCCCGGATTCCATTTCGAATAGCGACAGATCAGGGCGCTTGATGAGGGGGTGAGGCACGAATAGCGGTACCCTTTTGTTTCTGAGACGAAAGGACATCGCCATGAAGCGCACGCACCTCACCCTAGACGAACGTTACCTCA
>JANXWW010000158.1 GCA_025350945.1 Burkholderiales bacterium | reverse complement strand
TCAGCCGCATAGGCGAGCCCCAGATCGCGATACGATTGTGGCTCTTCAGGACTTAATTCCAGCACGCGTTTGAATACCGGAATCGAAAGCGCTGCACGATTCGCCTGCATCAATCTATAACCAAGGATGCGCAAAATGTGCCGGTTTTCCAGATCCATTTCAGCGAGATTGCTCAACACGCGGATGCCTAAATCATTTAAGCCACGCTCGAAAAAAAGTTCGGCTGCATCGAGATAGAACGCCGTGCTGGCCAGATAACCGGGCGCTTCATCGAGATAAGTGCGATAAAGATCCGCACTGCTCGCGCGCTTGAGGCGGTCAGCATAGGGTGCATTGGGTTCCCATTTCTGTAGGCGGATTGTGCGGGTGCTTTGCATGGCACGCTTTTCGGCACTGACTGGCGCGTTCTGAACGGCTGGTGCCATCATCGATTTTTGCCGAGCGGCGATTTCAATTGCTGGTGCTGTTGCTGGCGCGGGTTGCAGGGATGATGGACTGTTACGATCTTGCGCCGCCATTTCGCGCCGCAGGCTATTGCCCTCAAAAACACCGCCACGTGCAGACTCATCAAGCCTTACTATGTTAGTTTCGTTGTAACGATCATTCTTCGGAAACGAATGATTCCACCACGCGACTTTTTGTTCAAACATGCGCACGATGTTTTCCAGATGGCTGCCGCGTTCTGCGCGCTTCTGCGATTGAATAGAACCAAAAATACGGTCATATTCCGCGCGCAATTCTGCTGGCGGCGTGATTTCAAAACGCGCGTAATCTTCGATGCGATCTAAAATGATGAGCGATGTCTCGCGGGTCACCATGCGAAAGCGCTGGCCCAGTCGACGAATTTCGGCGCGGTTCAGTTGATATTCCGCATCCAGCTCATTGATGCGTAATTCAGCCCACATGGATGCGGCTGTGCCCGAATTGTTATCGTCTTTTGTTGTTGGCTGAATCGGTATATCAATAGTTTCCTGCTTGCCATCCGGATGCTGCAAAGCGACTCGTAGCGTGGCGCTGGCATCGTTTAATATTCCTGCAATCTGCACGCGTCCACCGACAGCATGTGTTGCGGACAATACGAGTTGCGATGTGGCAGCTCCTTCGATTTGTGTCACGCGGGTTGCTGCGGATAACAGCGCTGTCGCGGCGCTGGCGGATGTCTCGCGTGTGAGATCGATAAATCGGCCACCGCTGCGCTCAGCGATAAATTTCAGAAACGTTGCATCAATTTTATTTGCGGCCGAAATTGAATAGAGCGGTACGCGTGTTTTTGCGAAGCCATTTTTATCCGCGCCATCCGAGAAATTATTCAGACCATCTGAAAACAACAAATATTCACGCACGTTTGATTCTGGTACAAACGCATTCAGATTCGTCGCACCATCATAAGCGGTTGATGACAACACATCACGTAACGCTTTCCAGTCACCGTTGCTGATGCGAAATGTTTGTGCGGGCTCGGCCACGTTACGAATTTGCACGAGCCTGACTTCGCCATCGCGCATCTTTTTAAAATACGCATCAAGCAATTGAAATTCGCGCGCATGATCGCGGTCACGCCCACTGCCGGAGCTGTCCCAAATGATGCCGATATTCCTGGAAACGTCGCGCACAGATTCACGTGAGGGGATAGATGCATCCACAACAAAATATGTTTTGCCTTCGAAAATTTGCGTTTGCACAATCGGTGCGGTTGAGCTGGGAATCGCAAATTCAATTGTTGCGTTAGCTGAATCGGAAATCGAAAAGTCGCGGCGTGATTCGCGCAGACGATAGGTGCTGCGCAGCAAATCTTTTGATAAATTGACTGGCCCAAAACCGTTGTGGCGAATTACGGGGGCTTTGTCTGTAGCATCTGCACCAGCGTTTATGGCGACATTAATGTCGAGCGTGCCAACCCGTTCTGCAAAGCCAATCGGCAGGCGATAAATTGTTTCGCCGCTGATATCGGTGAGATTTTCTGCGATGCGAATCACCACGCGCTTCATACCCTGCGCGGGAATCGGGTAAACACGCAGCTTGAAATTATTTCCCTGTGTCACCTCCAGCAAACCCGGATCAATCCGCGTGCGAATCACACCTTCAAACACCGCCTGGCCTTTCGCTTTTTCAACCGGCACTGCTTCACGCAACGCGCCATTCACGTCCATCGCAAAGCTCGCCACGCGCTGACCATCAAGCAGCGGAAATTGCAATTCACCTTCCAGCACGCGATTGTTTGGATTAAAAAAAGTCATATCGATTTCAGTGGTCGCGTGGCGACCATTGACATCACCCGATACGCGAATCGTTTGCAACTGAATCGGCGTGATGTTTCGATTGGGAACGACTAATACCGGCGGCCGCCAGATGGTGTTGGGCGCAGGCGGCTTCCAGTTAGGCACGGGAGGTGAAAGTGCGTTCGTGTCTTTGGGAATTAACGCAGAGCTAAAAAGTGCAAATAAAAAAACAGAGAAAATTTTGTTCACGGCAAGTCCTTTTTGGTGGGGAGCTATACCGTTAAGCGCGATGAAATAAAAAAAGGGTTAAGGCTTAAAAATTATTTTTCTCGTCTTCATGAAAATATAAACCCCTTGCCTAGACTGCCGTTACGAGCAAAAAGCGCTGGAGACGACCGTGGATAAAGGAGTTTTAAAGTGGAGCGGCTATCGCTGTAACCACGCATTCAACGGCGGGATGCGATTGATGATGAAAAAAGTTAGCGTCATGATGGTGGCAGAGAGCGCAGCTGGAAAGCCACCCATGCCTGTCATGTCTGTGGTGGGTAGGGTAGAATAAAATTTATACAGGATCGTGTTTAACAAAACTATGCCGACCCACAGTTTGTATTTTAAGCGCGCAGGATAAAACGACGTGGCGGCAGCGCCCCAAATAACACTCAATACCCAGAGCAGACGTCCGGTTTGTTGAATTAAGCTGGTAGAGCTAGGACGATCAATGATGAATATGGCGGAGATGCCTAATAAGGTTAACCAGCCGTAATTAAAAGTGAAACGAAGTTTGCGCGAAGAGTCGCCATACGACATGAACTGCGCCTGGCGCGCAACGGCTAATGCATAGATGAGTACGAGCAGGCCGGCCGCAAAGGAGAGCAAAAAATGGGACTGTGCGAAAAAGCTTGCTACCCAAGCGGCGGCGGGTAAGCCGGGGAAAACCGCCGAAACGGCAATTTCCTGCCAGTTCCAAAATTTTAAAACAGATTGCTTTATCCAGAATATCGTCATGACGCAAAGCGCTGTAGACACTTCCCAATACGGCATATTGGGCCACAGCAGCGCA
>JANXWW010000141.1 GCA_025350945.1 Burkholderiales bacterium | reverse complement strand
GTTTTGTAAAGATGCGCAATCGGTTTTAAATCGGCTGCGCCATCGCCATTTTTGACAAAAAATCCTTGGTCGTATTCCAACCGATTGGGCGTGCCAATCACCGCGTAGTTCAACCGATCTGCGTGAAAATATTCCTGCGTTTTGCGAATGCGCTGTTTGAAATTTGTCGCGGCTACAATCTGCAAATATTCGCGCGGCGGCAGGCGCGCTTCGAACATCTCGCCGCTTGGCGATTGCACAATCAATTTAAAATAATTAAAGCTGCCATCACGCCCACCAGCGATGGCGATTTTGCTTTTCCAGTCTGCACCGTAATCGGGAAACACAGCGCGCATCGCGTCATCGCGCCATCGATAACAGCCGAGTGCATCAAGTGTCGGCGCGATATTTTCCACGCTGAATTTGATGCCAAATTGATTCGCCACCAATGTGCCGCGCGTGAGGCTATTCGACGATGAATCGCGTTCTGGCAACATCAAGCCATAAACTTTTGCGATACCCAATGCGCGCACCGCAAGTGCTGCACAAACTGCGCTATCCACACCGCCAGAGATGGCGATAATGACGCCGCGTCGTCTAAGCTCGCTGCCGACGATGTCGACCATGCGTGCGGCGATGCGATTCGATTCAGCTTCGCAATCGAGATTGAGAATATCAGCGTGGAGTTTGGAGGGATTCACGACATTTATCCTCTGGGTAGCTAGTCAGGAATATTAAAAATAAAATTAAAACACTAGGCTGACTGGGCTATTTGGAGCAAAAATGCTTTGAAAAGGTTGCCAGTAATGGTGTTTGAAATTAATAGCCGCAATTCAAGCCGCTGCTTTTTTGCGACCCACATACGCCTCGATATTCAACAAACTATCAAAATTCTCCGGCAACATTTCATCGTCTTCCACCTTCACGTGATAGGTTTCTTCGATAAACATGATGAGCTCAATAAAGCCAGTCGAATCCAGAATGTGCGCTTTCATAAACGACACATCATCGGCAATTTTCGCATTCGCGCCCATGACAAAATCATCGAGTAAAAATTGGCGCACGCTGTTTTTGATGTCTTCCATATTGTTCCCTAAATGATTTTTAAAAAACGGTATTACGAAATTTCGATAATTACGATAGGCCAGTTTTTTTTATTTTGCCGGTATCTGTTTTCGGTAATTCAGCAACGAATTCTACAAGCTTCGGTGCCATAAAATTTTCCAGTCGTGCGAGGCAATGTCGAATCACTTCGCGTCCACTTAAATTAAACCCTTCGCGCTGCACGATGAACGCCTTGATGGCTTGGCCGAGCATCTCATCAGGCACGCCGATTACGGCGACATCCTGCACGCCTTCCAGGCTGTAAATTGCGTTTTCAACTTCGCGCGGGCTGACTTTTTCGCCACGGCTTTTGATGATATCGTCTCGTCGCGCAACGAAATATAACCAGCCTTCTTCATCGGTGCGAAAAAGGTCTCCCGAATACAAAACCATCTCGCCTACGTTCGGTCCTGGCTTCAAACGTTTCGCGGTTTCCGCTGGTTTTTCCCAATAGCCGCGCATCACGTTGGAGCCACGAATCACCAACTCACCGGTGCTGCCATAGGGTAATCGATTACCCGCATCATCGACCAACCACACCTCTTCATTCGGCATGCCGCGGCCGACACTGGTGGGGCGAATATCGAGCTGATCGGGCGGCAAATACGTGACGCGTTTACATTCGGTGAGTCCGTACATGGAATACAAAATCGCTTGTGGAAAGAGCGCGCGCAAACGGCGAATGTGCTCTTCCGATAATGCGGCGGCGGTGTTGGTGATTTTTCGCAATGCAGTGAGATCAAATTTTTCCAGGCCTTTCAAATTCATGAGCAGTGAAAAAATGGTCGGCACACCGGGGAACACGGTGACTTTTTCTTTAACCATCATCTCCAGCACTTTGATCGGAAACACAAACGAGCGCTCCAGCACCAAGGTCGCCCCGACTTTGATCGACATTAGCAATTGATACAGCCCGTAATCGAACGCAAGCGGCAACACGCAAATGATGATGTCGTCGGGCTTTAATTCGAGATAGCCGCTGACTGAGCGCGTGGCCGACACCATATTCAAATGCGTCAACATCACGCCTTTAGGCTCGCCCGTGGAGCCTGATGTGTAGATGATGCTAGCGAGATCGCAATCGATGGTGGCTGCTTCGGTGATTCGTGGTGATATTAAATCGATTGGATAAGGCATGCAGCGTGCGGCGACGGATGCGGCAAAATTTGCCGCATCGCCATTGACCACAATTGCTGCGACAACACTTTTATTTTCGGCTAATGCGTCGAGCCAAATATTTTCGAGCGCAATGTCAGTAACGAGTGCGCTCGCGCGAGAATCGTTCAGCAAATAGGCGAGCTTGTCTTGTTTGGTCAGCGCGTTCACGGGCATGAAGACCGCGCCAATCGTGAGTGTGGCGTAGACGCCAACGGCCATTTCAACACTGTTATCCAAAAATAATGCAACGCGATCACCGCGTTTAACGCCGCTTGTGCGCAAGGTGTCCGCAAGCGTATTGACGCGTGCGGCGAGATCAGAATAAGTGTGGCGCTGACCATCGCAAATGAGTGCGGTTTTATCGGGCAGACGCGCAATGGTATCGGCAAAAAAATCGTGAAGAAGCATGTGATGTTTGTCAGAGTTCTAAATATGAAACGCCTTTACTGGCGCCCCGTTTGGGGTATTTTTGCTCGTAAGAGCGCTCCAGTACTAGGGTTTGAGTTCGCCACCATTCACAATAAATTGCTCCTGGACCAGCATAGTGGAGAGTATCGCAACAAAGGCCATGTTGTCAGCAAAACCGATGGCGCGACCAGCGCGGCATTTTTCAAAAAGTTTATTCGTGGCCGTCGCATCGAAATATCCGGCACTAGATATTTTCGACGCACTGAA
>JANXWW010000086.1 GCA_025350945.1 Burkholderiales bacterium | reverse complement strand
TAGCTGCGTATAAACGCCATTTAGTTGGCGCATGCCTTTCGATAGATTGGCATCCGGCGTCTCGATGACCATATGGTAATGGTTCGTCATCTGGCAGTAAGCGTGGCACACCCAGTTAAATCGCGCGCACACTTGCCCAAGTGTTTTCAGCCAGGCCAGGCGATCACCGTCCGAAAGATAAATGTCCTCTCGCCCATCGCCACGCGAAGTGACGTGATAGAGCGCACCAGAGAATTCCAGCCTTAAGGGTCTAGCCATGATTTAAAGATAATAGCATGAGATATGATAATGAAAGACCTGACCCTTTGACCCTTGTGATTTAAAGATAATAGCATGAGATATGATAATGAAAGACCTGACCCTTTGACCCTTGATTGGGGATTGAACGCTCATGTTTTGATAATCAACCCCTGCCCCGACGGCAGGCTGGCGATTGCGACGTCTCGTTTCACGGCCCATGCGTCCATTCCCACTTTTTGCGGATGGTATCCCGCATAAGCGTAATCGTCCAGCAGGATAACGGCACCGCAGCATAAGCGATCCCACAGAAATTCAATCGTATCCACTTCAGGCTCAGTGCAGTTCAGGTCCAGATGTAAAAATGCAATTTTTTCAGCAGTAATTTGTGGCAACGTTTCGGGAATGCTGCCCACAACAATTTTCTTGTTTCGCCACTCTGAAAAATTGTCCGTCACACCAGCTACATTTTGGGTGTAAAAACCACTGTTCAAATCATTTTGATTACGCTCGCGAATGCCGGCATCCAGCTCACTGTTATTCAGGCATTTCAGATCAATGCCGGCAAAAGTATCGAGCAAATAAAATGTCCGTCCCGTTGCGTCCCAATCGAGCCTGTGCATAATCGCAGAACTCAAAAATCCACGATTCACGCCACACTCGACGAAATCGCCCTCCAGCTTGATCGCAGTGGCCGCCGCCCACAAGCCTATATGCACCCGCCAATACCATTGATAATTCGTCCCCGTCGCTTTTACACCGCGCGCATACGCGGCCTTGAACTGAAGATCAACCATGAAGTCATGGTTGTGAACAGATTTCAAACCATCAAAATCGAACACATCCTCACCCAGCATTGCCTGTAGTAATTTTGGCCGGGGCTTGTAGATTCGCCCCTCGTTTTGACCGTAGCGTAAATAATGCGCTGCGGGATCAATGCCCGCTGCCGCCACATCCGGATTCATCCGCAAATAACAGTCACGATCAAAATCCTCTGGCAGCTTGGAGACGATAAGAGTCAGCTCTTTCATTATTGCAATTTTTTAAATTGTGCTAAAGGCAAAAGAATAACATAAACACCAAATGATGATGAAAGACCTGACCCCGTGAGCAATCTGTGACCCCGTGCTGTATGGGGCCCCGATAGATACGCAAGCGTAACCCAGCCCAATTCGCATAGCCCTTGTGCAGGATTTTACCCGGATGTACCAGGCGGACATACATAAACCACCCTGCCACCCTGTTTTACGCACGTGCACGAAGTTAAGCTAGGATTCTGTCTGCTCAATCCACTACTTTCAGGAGTTTCAATAAAGCGTGTTGCCACCACCATTTTCACCACCTTGATCGCCGCTGCAATTGCGCCCAATACACCGGCAATAGCGCAGGAAAAACCATCCGGTTTTACCTGCTGCAATATGCGTTATACCGATGACTGGATTTCGGACGGCAACTATGCGAGCCAGCCGATGCTTGGGCTGGGCCTGTCTGCGCAGGTGACGGACTATGGGCGCTATCGTGTCGCCATTACGGTGAACGGCAAAAAAATGCGCATCGGCAACGATTACAGCCGCGATCAGAGTCTGGAAGATTTTGCTAAAAAATGGATTGTGAAAGATGATCCGAAGCTGAAGATGGCGAAATTTTCACCGGAGGTTCGCGAAGCGATTACACAAGGCAAAGTGCGCAAAGGCATGAGCAAAGAGCAGGTGATTATGTCGCTCGGCCATCCGATCACAAGCGAGAATCCAGACCCCAATTCCAATCTGTGGCGCTACTGGTTATCGAGTTTCGATGAGTATCAAATCTCGTGAGACTCAAGCAGGCGCATCAAGGAAGTGCTGGCACCGCCGACAGCTTTATCGCGGGTAATGCACGGGAGTAATTGAGCTGGTTCTGCGAAACACAAATATAAACCTCTATGATTGGCGGGCATTTTCAGACATAAATGCTCCAAAACACCCGCCTAATATAGTGTTTGAGCAATAATTACTGCGCAGGCAAATATTTCATCGGGTCAACCGGCTTGCCTTGTTTGCGGATTTCGAAATGCAGTTTGACGGTATCGGTATCGCTTGAGCCCATCTCGGCGATTTTTTGGCCTTGCTTTATTTCCTGATCTTTTTGCACGAGAATTTTTTCGTTGTGCGCATAGGCGGTGAGCCATTGTTCATTGTGTTTGATGATGATCATGCGACCGTAGCCGCGCAGGCCGGCTTCGTTGTAAATCACCTTGCCAGAGGCAGCGGCCAGCACCGGTTTGCCACGCGTACCGGCGATGTCGATGCCCTTGGTGGTTTCGGTAAAGGTGGTGAGCACTTTGCCCTTCACTGGCCATGCCCAATTGGGCATATCGCCTGCTGCTGCCACAGGTGCTACAGCAGGTGTGGGTGTGGGTGTGGGTGTGGGTGCAGATGCAGATGCAGGCGGCGTTAGGATGGGCGGCGGCAATGTGCTGATTGCAGGCGCTGCAGTGGTGCTGAGCAGCAACGCTGGCGTTCCAGTTGCGCCGCCGCTTTCAGCAAGCAATTTCGCATATGCCTGATCGGTGTAAGTAAGCTTGCTCACTTTGGGCTCCACCTTCATGGCCGGGCTATTGATAAGCGGCTTTTCGATCACAATGGGTGGCGTGACTATCAGCGGTGTGGTGATGACTTCACCTGCGGTCAGCGGTGCCACGCTATTTGTCGTTGGCGTAACCGGATTAACAGTTTCAGGCGTGCCGACGATTGCGCTACCGGGTGAATCAGGGCGCGTCAAACGCAGGGTATCGCCGAGGCGGATGGAGGTCGGGTTAACGATGTTGTTCCATGCTGCCAGCTCGCGATAATCGAGACCATATTTGCGCGCGATGGAAAACATCGTGTCGCCCGTCTGGATGACGTGAATTTTTGATGGGTCGATTGGTTTAACTGCTAACACACCCGTCGACGGTAAGCCTGTTGCTGTGGCCACAGGTGGTCCCGAGGTTGGCGGTACGGTCGCAGCACCCCTTGCATCGGCGGGCGGGCGCGCGTCGCTCACTGGCGCGGGATTGCGTGCGGCGCATCCAGCAAGAGCCAGCAGCAGCGCTAACGTACAAAATCGGTATAAAACTTTTTGCATATTTAGCATGCGTTTAAATTCATTTATTAATTCGATCATTGGCGCATTAACTAGACAATTCCAGATACCAGCGGCACGAAGCGCACATCATGCACAGTTTTTTCAATGAAGCCGTCCTCAGTCCGATCAATCACATAAAGTTTTTGACCCTCGTCTGTTTTCGAGTTTACAACCGGTAAAACCATTCTTCCTCCGACAGCAAGTTGCTGCTTTAATTCCGGCGGCACATGGCTCGCGGCGGCGGCCATCAAAATCGCATCGTACGGCGCACCGCTGGTGTAGCCGAAATGTCCATCGGCATGCTTGAAAATAATATTAAAAAACCGTAAATCGCGCAGCGTGCGACGTGCCTTGTCCATTAACGGCGCAATGCGTTCCACGCTGACCACTTCGCGCGCCAGTTTTGCGAGCACCGCCGTTTGGTAGCCACAGCCAGTGCCAATTTCTAATACTTTTTTGGGCGCTTCTTTTTCAAACGGCGCGCAGACCAGCTCCGTCATGATTGCCACAATTTCCGGTGTGGAAATCGTTTGCCCAAAACCAATCGGCAACGCTTTATCAAGCTCATATGCCCTCGCCTCCAGCGCTTCTTCGACAAACACGTGGCGTGGAATCGTGGCCATCACGCTCAACACGCGTTCGCTCTTCACACCTTTCGCGCGCAAGCCCTCAATCATGCGCGCACGCGTACGATCAGAGGTCATGCCGGAGCCTTGGAATTTGGCGTTCATGGTTTTGCTAAATTCACGCCGTCATCCAGTCCGCGACTGATTTCATCTGCTGGAAATGCGTCAAATCCATTTGCAGCGGCGTAATCGACACACGGTTATTTTGCGTTGCATAAAAATCCGTGCCTGGCCCTGCATCCGCCGCCGCTCCCGCCGCACCAATCCAATACACCGTATCGCCGCGCGGGTTGGTGGTTTTCACCACCGGCTCCGCCTTATGGCGCTTGCCGAGGCGCGTGATTTCGAATCCTTGTAACTGGTCTTTGGGGATATCAGGCACATTCACATTCAAGAGCGATGCCACCGACAGTGGCGATTTTTGTTGGCGCAACACTAACTCTGCCGCTATCTGCGCGGCGGTGTCAAAATTTTGTCCCGATTTGCTGACGAGTGACACCGCAATCGACGGAATGCCGAGTAAAAAACCTTCTGTTGCCGCAGCCACGGTGCCAGAGTAAATCGTGTCATCCCCCATATTCGAGCCATGATTGATGCCCGACACCACCATGTCGGGCACCCAGTCAAGCATGCCCGTCACGGCCATGTGCACACAGTCAGTCGGCGTGCCATTTAAGAAGAAAAAACCATTCGGCGCTTTGCGAATTGATAGCGGACGATCCAGCGTGAGGGAATTCGATGCGCCGCTTTTATCGCGCTCAGGTGCGACGACAGTGACCTCGGCAATCGGTGAAAGTGCAGCGTATAACGCGGTCAGTCCAGGGGCAAAATAACCATCGTCATTGGAGAGGAGAATGCGCATAACTTTTCTTTAAAATTCAATTACAAATTATGCCACAGGCGGGTGTGTTTTCGCCCTCATTTGTGCGCTATTTTGGAACAAACATTGTGACCAGCATGTGCAATCGGATGTGACTCGCGCGTCAGATAAAAGCATGTCTTCGCATGCGCCAGTAGGCGATGCACAGTGTAATATCTTGGTTGAAGTTCATTGTTTAATGTTGTTGCATCGCACCAAAATACTCACAAAAATAAATTCAACTGGAGGAATATTCAACATGACTTACTTCGTCACGGGCGCAACTGGTTTTGTCGGTAAATTTCTGGTGAAGAATTTGCTCAAACGCGACGGCACGATTTACGTGCTGGTGCGCAAGGCGTCGATTAAAAAACTGGAAGCGATTTACCCGTGGTGGGGGCTGGATGCAAAACAAAAGCGAATCGTGCCAATCATCGGCGATCTTGCCAAGCCGTCCTTGGGCATTGCTGCGGCAGATATCATCAAGCTAAAAGGCAAGGTCAAACATTTATTCCACTTGGCCGCAATTTACGATATGTCGGCTGATGCGGCCTCACAATCAGTCGCCAATATCGACGGCACGCGCCACACAGTCGAGCTCGCGCATGCGGTGAAAGCAGGCATTTTCCATCACACTTCATCGATTGCCGCCGCGGGCTTATACGACGGCACGTTTCGCGAAGATATGTTTGAAGAAGCTGAAGAACTCGATCATCCCTACTTTCGCACCAAGCATGACTCTGAAGCGATTGTGCGCAATGAATGTGAGGTGCCGTGGCGCGTGTACCGTCCCGGCATGGTAGTCGGCCATTCTCAAACGGGCGAGATCGACAAAATTGACGGCCCGTATTATTTTTTTAAACTGATTCAAAAAATGCGCGAGACCCTGCCGCAATGGATGCCGACCATCGGCATTGAAGGCGGCAAAATCAATGTGGTGCCGGTCGATTATGTGGTCGATGCAATGGATCATATTGCGCATAAAAAAGGACTCGATGGCAGCTGCTTTCATCTGACCGATCCAGAACCGATGCGCATCGGCGAGATTTTAAATCTGTTCGCCAAAGCAGCCCACGCGCCGCAAATGACGATGCGCGTGAACGCAAAAATGTTCAGCTTTTTGCCGAGCTATGTGGTGCAGGGCCTGATGTCGGTCGCACCCGTGCGCAAGGCGCGCAATCAGATTTTGCATGATCTGGGCATCCCGAAAGATGTGTTCAGCTTTATCAGCTACCCGACAAAATTCGATAATCGCGAAACCGTGAAAGCGCTGAAAGGCACGCCTATTACTGTGCCCAAGCTCGACACTTATGCGTGGCGCTTGTGGGATTACTGGGAACGTCATCTCGATCCCGATTTATTTATTGATCGCACGCTGCGTGGCAAAGTTGAAGGCAAAGTGGTCGTGGTGACAGGTGGCACATCCGGCATTGGCGAAGCCACTGCCATCAAAATGGCAGAGGCCGGCGCGAAGGTCGTCATCGTCGCGCGCGATCCTGAAAAAGCGAAAGAAACACTCGCCAAGATCAAAGCCACCGGCGGCAATGCAAAATTTTATTCTTGCGATTTGGCCGAGCTCGATAGCTGCGATAAATTGGTCGCGGCTGTGTTGAAAGATTACGGTACCTGCCATTATTTAGTGAACAATGCGGGCCGCTCGATTCGTCGTGGCATCGCCAACAGCTATGATCGCTTCCACGATTTCGAACGCACCATGCAGCTTAATTATTTCGGCTCGCTGCGCCTCATCATGGGCTTTTTACCATCGATGACCAAGCAGCACGCAGGCCAGATTATCAATATTTCTTCCATCGGCGTATTGACACAAGCGCCCAGATTCTCCGCCTATGTCGCTTCCAAAGCAGCGCTCGATGCGTTCGCCGGTTGTGCCGCATCTGAATTTCATGATGACAACATTAGCTTCACCACTATCAATATGCCGCTGGTCAGAACACCCATGATCGCGCCAACCAAAATGTATAACAGCGTGCCAACTTTATCGCCCGAGCAAGCCGCCGATTTGGTGATCGAAGCCATCGTCTACAAGCCCGTGCGGATCGCCACACGCCTCGGCATTGCCGGTGCGATCCTGCATGCGGTCTCACCGAAATTAACGCAGATTATTTTGAATACTGCATTCAAAATGTTCCCCGACTCC
>JANXWW010000074.1 GCA_025350945.1 Burkholderiales bacterium | reverse complement strand
TACCAAGCACTTAATATCAAGAGCAAAGAAGAGGCTTATCAATATGGGCTTTATGTGTGGGCGAGCTACCGTGAAAAGCGCGTGGAATCGCTGGCGCAACGCGCAATCAATTTGGTGTGGAGAAAAGTTATCGGCCTCGGCACCGAAGTTCATACTGAACAAATGATTCGTGATGTGCCGATTCACGCCATCGGTGTTTGGGACACGGTCGGTGCGATGGGCATTCCCGTATATGGTGAAGAAAATTCGCGAATGGATTTGTTTCGTTTTGCCGATACTGATTTGAGCAATAAAGTGACGCATGGGTTTCACGCGTTAGCGATTGATGAACATCGCAGCGACTTCGCGCCCACACCGTGGACGCCGCGAGCTGGCATTGAGCAAGCATGGTTTATTGGCGCGCACGCGGATGTGGGCGGCGGATATGAGGAATCGGATTTGTCAGATTTTGCTTTGCAATGGATGTCGGAAAAACTGAGCCTGAGCGGTGATGGATTACGTTTCAAAGATCCGCTGCCGGTAGTGCCCAATGGCAATTTCGCAGGCGATATTCATGATTCATGGAACACGCTGCCCTACAAATTAAAGCCGTGTGCGATTCGCAAGATCGCGAACGATGTTGACCTGCATCAGTCCGTCAAGCTGCGCCGGGATAATGCGGCAATTCAATATCGGCCCAAAAGTTTGGATCAGTGGGCCGGACAATATGTTGGATAATATTTACAAGTCTTTTGCCTGGCCGTTTTTTGCCTGGCCGTTTTTTAAACGGTGCTAAAGCCCATATATATGTCCAACGCAAAACCAGTGGCGATTATTGCGATTCATGGTGTTGGCGATCAGGCGCCGTGTGAAACTGCCCGTCACATGGCGCAGTTGTTGTTGCGTATCACTGCATCCAGAGATGACACTGCACTGGGCGAATATTCGAGCTTTGAAGAGCACAGCATTTTGGTGCCTGTCATGCCAATCAAAACCGAACTACAAATTGATCCACCCGAAGCGCATAAAGCCACGCTGCTTAGTTCGAGCTCTGAATTTTTACGCTCTGAATCGGCAAGCATAACTGCTAATACAGTTGATACTGATTTCACCCGTTCATTAATCAACGAATACGATGGCAGCACCGAGCCGCACGGCTATCAAACGACGATGCTGGAAGGCACGCGCAAAGAAGCAAATAAAGACGATCAGCCGATCCACGTTTACGAAATGTATTGGGGCGATTTGTCGCGATTGGGCAGTGGCCTCCTGGCTGTGATGGGCGAGATGTATCAACTGCTGTTGCATGCGGGCTCGATTGCGCGTACGACAGCGGATTTGCAGTGGGCGGCTGCTAAAAAAAATAATGTTGCAGCACCGCTTTTGCCGCTGCTCCGCATATTTCGCTGGTCAGTGGGCGCAGTAATTTGGCTTTCCACCGTACCGCTGGTGGCGGTTAATTTTGTGCTGGTTGCCGTCGCGTTAACCTTGGTGCCACTTACCATTCCGCTCATCGCCAGCAGCACACATATTGGCGCAGCCGGTGTTGGTATGGCCTTGGTCGCAATGGTTGGATTATTCTTTGTGCTGCAAATTTACAACGCGCGGCGACCCGGCGTGATGAAGTGGGGAATGGCGGTGGCAGCCATCGCGATCGCGGTTGCAATATGGAGTATTCATTCGGGCGCGAGCTATCAGGCAACGGTGTTAGGCGTGGCCGAGGTGGTTTTCCATTTACTGTGGCCGCTCGCACTGCTGATTATTAAATTGATTGTATTTTTGTTATTGCTGGCCATCCCCTGTGTAGTGTTTAAAAAACAGGCCGCAGCACGCGCAAAAACGATTCCGCAGGGCGTCATTACCGCCATTACTGCAGTGATTGTGCCACTGTCGTTGTCATGTGTAATCACGGTTTTGCTGTGGGCAGGTTCGGCCGCGTTTTTGAAAAGTGCATTGGATGCCGGCAAAGCCTATGAATCAGTTGTGCCTGAATACATTTACCAGCTCCCGAGTGAACTACGGCCCAGCAAATGGCCGCCGAAAATCCCAATCCAAAAAACTGTCGAAGGCGAAGTCGACAATTCACAAATCGCATTCGTCACGCACCTGCAACAACACGGCGGCAGCGAGGCCTTCAATTGGATGATTACCGGTGTTGCGCTCGCGCTAGTTTGTCTGGTATTGGGCACCTTGCTCTCCATCAAAGATGAATTACTTCCGCCACACGGCTCGCACGCGAGCGAGGTCAACCGTGTTGATCTCGGTGGAACGTGGCTGAATGCGGGGCTCACGACAGTACCCTTGATTGCGTTGATGGTGTTAATTTCATTCGCCGCTGCAGCGATGCTGATTCCGATTTTTGCTGTTTGTGTACCAGGCGGTGAAAGTTTTTGGTGCGGTAACAATCTGGTGTCCTACATAGGCTTGTTTTTCGCAGCTTCATCAGGGGGGATATTGGCCTTGGGCAAGGCCTACACTCGTGGCCTCGGCGCATTACGGCCTGGTCTTGATCTAGTACTCGATATTGATAACTGGTTGCGCGAGCGTCCCAAAAAATCGAATCCGCGTGCGCGCATTTTGAGTCGCTACCTGGCGCTGCTCAAATATCTGAATGCGCGCGGCTATGAACGTGTTGTGATCGTCGCCCATAGTCAGGGAACGGTGATCACGGCCGATTTGCTGCGCTTGCTAAAAACCACCCAGTGGCAGGACAAGCTCAACATTCGTCTCTTCACTTTGGGCAGTCCGTTACGCCAGCTTTATGCAGAGCGGTTCCCGGATTTATATGGCTGGGTCACCCATCTTGGTGGGCCCGAACCTGGCCGTTTACACGGCGTGACGTATTGGCTTAACGGCTATCGAAGCGGCGATTATGTGGGCCGTGCATTGTGGGAGGATTTAATTGCCACACAACGATTTGCCGCTGGGCCAGCACCGCAAGATTTTGTGCCGACTGATTTGCGAACAAAAAAGTTATACGGCGAATTCTGTGTGGGTGCCGGTGCACATACTCATTACTTTGACTACACCGCACCTGATGTTGCGACTGCGATTGATTTGCTGATTGCAGATTGATCAAAAAAAGCCCCGATTTTATCGGGGCTTTTGTTAAGCGAATAGCAGTAATTATTTATCCGTCAGCAGTTGAATGCCCAGCTTGTTTTTTGCTGTCGGTGAAACTGAACCAACCGCAATCGCTGTGTAAACTTTGCCTGCCGCCAGCGTGACATCTGCTTGTGTGGCTGTGGTAGCCGTTCCTGCCACATTTACTTTGAAGTTGTAGGCACCTGCGGGCACCACCAGATAATCTGAAGCGGTCTTAAACGGTACGTTTGACAATACTTTATTGTTGTTCGCCAAAATATCGACATTAGGCGCATCAGGCGAGCCGTGAATGACGCGAATTTTCGCGTTACCCGCAGTGGGCGCGGACAAATTATCTTCCACCAACAGAGCTGAAATAGAGGCGAGGAAGCCAACCGCATAAGCGGTGTAGGCTTTGCCTGCAGCCAGCGTTGGTGTGACATCAATCACCGTCGTTGCTGTTCCGGTGGCATTCACCTTTACGTTACGCGAACCACTGGGCACCGCGACAAAACCAACCGCTGTAGGATAAGGCACATTGCTCGCGGCTATTGCGTTATCGACCAGAATATCGACATTGGGTGCATCAGGTGATGCGTGAAAAGCACGTAACTGTGCGCGGGTATCGGTAAGCTCGAATCTTGGTGCGGCAGCGTCTGTGGTGAGCCCAATCAAACTGATGGGTGATGCCCCCGTATTTTGATCAACCGCCACCAACACCAAATCTGCCCCTGCTGCCAGCGCGACGGTGCCCGCATCGAAGACGGCAGCTTTGCTACCGGCAGCTGTTACGCGAATTTGATAATTGCCTGCGGCCACCTGCAGTACGCCTGAGATAGCTTTAAATGGCACCGCGGCCAGCGTTGGCGTGGTGCCGGTAAGTACGGCATTGGGCGCTGTTACATATACATCCACCGCAGGCGCACTCGGCGCGCCATGCACCACCCTTACCTTCACCTGACCAGAAGACGGGGCGACACCATCATCATCAATTATCAGCGGCTCGATTGCAGCAACTTTGTTAGCGGCAATAATTGTATATGAACGCCCGGCATTGAAATCGGGAGAAGCATTGATGACGGTGGTGTTGGTACCGGCAACATTTACGCGTACTGAACCTTTACCCGAATTGGTATTGGTAAAAGCAGTCGCAGTTTTAAACGGTGCGTTTGCAGCAATGGCAGCACTGTTGATGACGACATCGACTGCGGGTGCGTCCGGTGAGGCATGGAGGACGCGTACTTTTGCCTGGGAATTGTTGTTATCACTGCCACCGTTACAGCCAGCTATTAGTGCAACCGCAGTTAAACTTGCCATCGCCGCACACCACTTTTGCCATGTGTTTCTTTTCATTTTTATCTCCTTGATAGTTTGAAAATTTTTAAACGCAAATAGCTCTAAAACTTGAAGCCGTGTGCGCGCCCCAAAAAATGCCACTGTTTGAAAATCCAGTTTGAAGTGCAACTTTCTTTGAGGATGGCAAGTTTTTGAACTACCAATTAGACAGAGAATTTACCATTTAGTTCATTTATATACTTTACGGTAATAATCTTCTATCCATATGATTTATATATATTTTTATTAATGCAGCAAAATCTGGTTGGTACGTTGTAATCTACTTCAGGCTGCTTTCATGGCGAAAAATCCCACGCTCGCGACGACTATTGAGTTCGCCATAAACGTTCACAATCACCATCACGAAATCACGCCATGCTGGCTGGCACCCTCGGTTAAACTTATACGCAAATTATCGATACCCACACAAAATTAAAAAGTTATGAAATCCCGTATTCTCACTTTGCGTCAAATGCTGACGGTGCCATATGTTGTCCTGGTACTAGTGGCGGCACTTGCCATTGGTTTTCTGTCATATCGCACGGGTTATGAAGCGGTGGATACGCTTTCTGATTATTTGCTTAAAGAAACGGTTGGGCGTATTTCCCAAGCCGTTGAACGCCATGTTGCAGGTTCTGGCGCGGTACTGGAAACCGCGTTCCCCAATGGCGTTTTTGCTCCCGACGAGGTCGGGAAAGACGTTGAGAACTTGCGCACACGTTTCTGGCTGGCCACGTCAGTACATCGTGACCCCAACAACTATGCCTACTACGGCGATAGCAAAGGTCATTTCTTCGGCCTCTGGCGCTTTTCCGATACCGAGGCCGAACTGCGCTTGCGCACGGACGCGACTTCACCTCGCAAGATTTACCATTTCACCGGTATTCGCGGTGTCCTTGAGAAACCCGTTTCTGAAGAAAAGTTATACGATCCACGCGAACGTCCTTGGTATAAGGCGGGACAGAGCAACTCCACACAAACGTGGACTTCCATTTACATCGATTTCAAAACGCTTGAGCTGGTGGGTACCCGCGCGCGACGCGTCAATAATGCAGCGGGTGAATTTGCCGGTGTGGTAGCCACCGATCTTTCACTCAAACATATAAGTACGTTTTTACAACAATTAAAACTCAGCCCCAACGGATTTGCATTTATTGTTGAACCTGATGGCAATCTGATTGCGACATCGCGTGGGCCACATCTCAAAAATACCGCTGATGGTAACAACCAGCGGCTCAATGCGGCCGTAAGCGATGATCCCCTGATCGCCGCCACTTACAACGAAGTGCGCACACTTATGAGTAACAAAGCAGATGCCGCCTACAATGCGCGCACCCGTGTTTTTGATGGGCCAAATGGCGAATCCATACAGGTGGGATTTGCGCGCGTGCGCGACGATGCGGGCCTCGATTGGGCAATCGCAGTGGCTGTACCACGCAGCGATTTTCTGTCAGGTATCACGACCAACGTCAAGCGCACGGCGTTGCTTGCGGTGCTGGTTTCGTTGCTTATTGTCGCCACCGGCTTTGGTGTGCTGGCGATTGTCACTGGTGATTTGCGGAAGTTAACAAAAATGGCGCGAAATGTGGGCGATGGCGTATTCAACGCGCCATTAAATATCCAGCGTAAAGATGAAATCGGCGAACTCGCCAAAAGTTTTTCTGATATGCAACAGCGCCTGTTAACTGATCGCATGACCGGCCTCGCCAACCGCGAAGCGCTGCTGCGTCGAATGGAGGAAAAGATCATCATGCGTCGTCGTTCACAAGACCCGCGCATGTTTGCGCTGCTCTTTATCGACCTGGATAATTTCAAGGAAATTAATGACACGCTAGGTCATGACATGGGCGACCATGTATTGCGCGTCATGGGGGAGCGCATGCGCGAATCATTGCGTGAAACCGATCTGGCGACGCGCTACGCGGGCGATGAATTTATTGTCATGGTGGATCAGATCGAAAACCGGCAGTCCGCGGAGCGCGTGCGCGAACTGCTTGCTGCAAAATTGCTTGCGCCAATTGTGTCACCTGAAAACAGTAAAGCACCTGCTGTTTCGGTGGGCGCATCCATCGGTATCGCTTGTTATCCGGGCGATGGTCAGGATGTCGATTCACTCATCAAGAGCGCGGATGCTGATATGTACCGGCAAAAGAAAACTTAAGCGCTACCGTGAACCACGATATTCCGAAAAAATTCCCAGTTCGCAATAGCGAGTAACTCTTGTAAAGCCCGCTACTTCGAGCGTTGTAACAACACTCGCAGGTGGCGCACAGGCTTCAATGCTGTCCCAGTAATAACGCCAAATAAGCGGTGTGTTTTTTCCGCGCGCAACTAATTTCGCCAGCAACGGAACGACAACACGCATATAAGTTTTAAGCAGTATTTGCGCGATATACGTTTCTGGTTTGGTGATTTCCAAAATGCAAAATTTGCCACCTGGTTTTAATACGCGATGGAATTCTTTAAACGCGGCTTCCAGATCACTGATGTGCCTTAGCGCGTAGCCCATGCTGATAAAATCCGCGCTCGCATCTGGCAACGGAATCGCTTCCGCGCGGCCCTCCACAAGCTTCACATCCGCCGGTAAATTTGCCGCGCCCATCATGCCAGGGCTGGGATCAACGCCGGTGACGAGCGATGCATCACCCACCAACATTGCCGCTTCGCGTGCCACCAATCCTGTGCCCACACCTACATCCACAACGCACATACCAGTCGCCAATCCTGCACGCATCAGCGCGTGGCGTCGATACCAGGGCCCGCTGCCAAGGGCGAGCATTTTCTCGATACGATCATAGTCGATTGCAGTGGAATCAAAAATCTCGCGCAGAAATGCCTGCCGCTCCGTCTCGTGCTGGTAATAAACTGTCAGCGGCGCATGCGGAGCATGTACGATATGTGCAGGTGTTGTATCGGGTGCAGGATTGATATTAGGCATTGGCTGACGATGGTGTTAAATGGTGATCAATATGTATCAAACGCGAACATCATTTAACTGGTGCGCCTGACCGAATTGCCCAGCGCAGTTTTGCCGGGACTGAACGCGAATTGCTGCGCTGCTCTTCAGGAGACGGCCGGATGGGTTCTACGGAAATGTTTGAGAAAATACCTGCGCTAAGAAAGCCTTGAAACGCCGCATCGATTCTGCGATCTTCGCCCGAATGAAAAGTAAGAATTGCCACACGGCCACCAGACTTTAAACAGGCAGGCAGTGTTTCAATAAAACGATCCAGCGCGGCAAATTCGTTATTGACTTCAATACGCAACGCCATAAATGTGCGCGCCAATGTTTTCTTGTGGTCATGTCTGTCCGGAAAATCCTTGAGCGTTTCACGAATGTTATCTGCCAATTGCCGTGTGGTCAAAATGGGCGTGGCACTTCGTTTAATGCCATAAGCAATACGTGCAGCATAAGGCTCGTCAGCATAATTACCCACTAGTTGACCAAGATCGTATGCTCTCATCGATTGCAGTAGCGCAGATGCAGGCTCGCCAGCCAGCGGATTTAATCGCAGATCAAGCGGCCCATCATTTTTATATGAAAAGCCGCGCGCAGGATTGTCGAGTTGCATTGATGACACACCCAAATCAGCAAGAATGCAGTCGAATTTTCCCGACTCAGGCAGTAGTTGCACAATGTCGGCGAAATTCATTTCGCACACATTCAGCGCATCATCAGAAAAACCCAACGCACGCAAACGTGCCTCAGTACGCGGTCGTTCGACTGAATCCACATCAATCGCGAACAACTTGCCGTGAGGCAACAACCGCGGAAGAATTGACTGTGCGTGCCCACCAAAACCGAGCGTGCAGTCAAGTGCCAATTCACCGGACTGAGGATTCAGGACCGCAAGAATTTCGTCCACACAAATTGGACGATGCGTGCCCGCAGGCGTCTGTCCGCGCGCAATTACTTTCTCCACATCAGCAGTGAAGTATTGCGGATCAAGTTCTTTGTATTTTTCAACAAACGTCCTCGGGTGAGAGCCGCGATAACGTTTACGACGCACATGAGGGGGTGGAGATTCAATTGACATAGATGCTAGTTTAAAGGAGTTGGCCATTCGTTCGCTACTGCTATAATACTAATATGGCGTTGTTCCAGTCCCCGCGCCCAAAGTCAATTACGACCTCGCTTTTCAAGCAAACACCTCCGCACCTAGACTGGCGTTCCCTCTCAAAATCGGGACGACAGGTTCGAAACATTCGAAAGTTTTCTCATGTCATTTTCTGCCCTCGGTTTATCCGAGCCGCTCGTTCGTGCTGTTTCCGAACACGGCTATACCACACCCACCCCTATTCAAATGCAGGCCATTCCGGCGGTGCTCAACGGCGGCGATTTGCTTGCCGGCGCGCAAACTGGTACTGGCAAAACAGCTGGTTTCACGCTGCCGATCCTGCAACGCCTGCTGGCAAACCCTCGCGCGGGTAAAAAAGTAATTCGCGTCCTGGTGCTCACGCCCACCCGTGAACTTGCTGCGCAGGTTGAAGAAAGCGTGCGCGTTTACGGCAAATATGCGGGCGTGAAATCGACCGTGATTTACGGCGGCGTGGGCATCAATCCGCAAATTTCCATCCTACGTCAGGGCGTCGATGTTTTAGTCGCAACACCAGGCCGTTTACTCGACCATCATCAGCAGCGTACGGTAGACCTTTCGCATGTCGAAATTTTAGTGCTGGATGAAGCTGATCGCATGCTCGATATGGGTTTCATTCACGATATTAAAAAAGTGCTCGCGGTGTTGCCAAAGAAACGCCAAAACTTGTTGTTCTCGGCCACTTTTTCTGAAGAGATCAAAAAACTCGCCGATGGTTTGCTCGACAATCCGGCGTTAATCGAAGTTGCACGCCGCAATTCAACAGTCGAGATGATTACGCAAAAAGTTCACCCGGTAGATCGCGACAAGAAAAAGGATTTGCTAATCCATCTCATCAAACAAAATAACTGGCATCAAGTGCTGGTATTTACGCGCACCAAACATGGTGCGAATCGTTTGGCGGAACAGCTCAATAAATCCGGTATTACCGCATTAGCGATTCACGGCAACAAGAGCCAGGCCGCGCGCACCAAGGCACTGGCTGAATTCAAGACAGGGGATCTCGCTGTTTTAGTTGCCACCGATATCGCCGCACGCGG
>JANXWW010000019.1 GCA_025350945.1 Burkholderiales bacterium | reverse complement strand
TCTTCGCTCTATGTGCCGGAATTAACGGCCGTATTGCCGCAGTCAATTGCCAGGGCAAAGCAGGGCGATTACAACCCTTTGTTTGCGCAGAGCGCGATATTTTCGGATGGCATGGAAGACATGATCGCTTACGGCATGCGGCTATCGGTGGCATGCGCGGAGGATGTGCCGCGCTATACCAAAGCCGATATTGAGAGCCTGGTTGCACGCACCCCGTTCGGGCGCTTGTTTGTCGACCAGATGGCGCTGTCATGTGAGGTGTGGCCCAAAGGGAAAATGGCGGCCGATTTTACCGAGCCCGTTAGATCAGACAAACCCGTTCTTATTTTGAGTGGTGGCCTTGATCCGGTCACACCCTCTGTACATGGTGAAGAGGTCAGGAAAAGTTTATCCAACGCCTTGCATTTAATCGCGCCCCATGCGGCGCATGGTGTGGCGTCACGAGGCTGTGCGCCTAAATTGGTGAAGAAGTTTTTTGAGACCGCAAGCGTGGCGGGTATCGACGGCGAATGCCTCAAAAAATTGCCACGGCCATTGTTCTTTGAACCGTTGAGGGAAAAAACAGAAGCGGAAAAAGCCATGAAAAATAATAAGGAAGCAAAATGATTGAAGTTCGTGATTTGAAGAAAAAATTTGGCGATGTTCATGCGGTAAATGGCGTGAGCTTCACTGCTAAAAGCGGCGCGATTACCGGTTTGCTGGGACCCAACGGCGCGGGCAAAACCACCACGATTCGCATGATCGGCACCCTCGTCACCATTGATGGCGGCAGTATTTCAGTCGCGGGCATCGACGCCACTGCAGATGCAGAAGCCGTGCGTCGCACATCAGGTTTGCTGACCGATGCGCGCGGCCTGTACACGCGTATGACGGCGCGTGAAAATATCCGCTATTACGCTGATATGCGCGGCATTGACCGCGCGAAATCTGATCGCACCATTGCGCGCTTTGCAGACTGGCTCGATATGGGCGAGATTCTGGATCGCCGCACCGAAGGTTTCTCGCAGGGCGAACGCATGAAAGTCGCGATCACCCGCGCACTGGTGCACGAGCCCTCGCATGTGATTTTAGATGAGCCCACCAACGGGCTCGACGTGATGACCACGCGTGCGCTGCGTGAACTGATTAAACGGCTGAAAGCAGAAGGCTGCACGGTGATGTTTTCAAGCCACATCATGCAGGAGGTGGCCGCACTATGTGACGAGATCATCATCATTTCGCGCGGCCGTGTGACCGCGCAAGGTACGACCGAGGAGCTGCTGTTGAAGAGTGGAAAAAACAATTTGGAGGATGCGTTTGTGTCGCTCGCTGAGATGGAAGATGGCAACATGATGAAAGAGGCCGCATGATGGCGAATTTAACTCGCAAGCCTGTCAACTTTGCCGCTGTTTTAACCGTGTGGAAAAAAGAATTGATCGATCATCTGCGAGACCGTCGCACGGTGATGATGGTGTTTATGCTCTCGGTGCTGATGGGGCCGTTGCTGCTGGTGGGGTTGTCGTTTTTTATTTCCAATATTGAAGAAAAAGCGGAAAAGAAAGAAGTGTTTATTTTGGGCGCGGCGAATGCGCCGCAACTGTCCAATTTTCTGGCGCGTCAGGATTTTACGATCAAGGACCCCAAGCCTGATTTTCGCGAGTTGATTAAAGAAGGCAAGCACGATGCGGTGTTGGTCGTGGGAAAAGAATTCACCGAAAAATTTGCGACGGGTAATGCAGAAGTGGAACTGGTGTACGACGACACGCGACAAAATTCAACAGCACAATCCATTGGCATTTTGCGGCAAATCATGCGCGGATTTAATGGCGAAGTTACCAATCAGCGCCTGATGGCGCGCGGCGTGTCACCCACCGTGACCCGCGTGGTTGAGATTCGCAACACCAATCTCGGCACACCCGCGCAGCGCGCCGCCGCACTCATGTTTATCATTCCGTGGATGGCGTTATTTGCCGGCATTTCCGGCTGCACATCCATTGCGATTGATCTTACAGCAGGTGAACGTGAGCGCGGCTCGCTCGAGCCGCTGCTGTTAAATCCGGTTGATCGCTTGAGCATTGTCCTCGGTAAATGGGCGGCATTGGCGACGTATGCGGTGACGATTGTGGCGCTCATACTGGCAGGCTTTGCGCTCACATTGGTGCTGATTCCGTTGCCGAAACTCGCCAGCGTCATTAGTCTCTCCGCCATGCAATATCTGAGTTTCGCCGCACTATTATTTCCGTTCGCGCCCGCCATCGGCGCGCTGCAAATGCTTATTGCCACCTACGGCCGATCATTCAAGGAAGCGCAGACCTACGTCACGTATCTGATATTTGTTTTTTCATTCGTCCCGGTGCTGCCGATGTTTTTGCAGATCAAGGACGCAGACTGGCAATTACTGGTGCCGATGATGGGGCAATTAATGGTGTTAAATCGCGTGCTGCGCGGAGAAAGCCTGGAGGCAATTCACTTTGTGGTGCCGCTGATTATTTGCGTAATTATCGCGACCGTATCGATTTATCTGTTGAACAAACTATTGCACAAAGAGAATATTATTTTTGGGCGGTCATAGGAGAAATTATTTAAACACTAGCCCAGCAAATACTTTCGGAGCAAAAGTGTCTGAAAACGCTCGTCACTCCTAGAGTCTATGAATCAAAATTTTTTTGAATAACCAGACCAATTGAGGTCGTGACATATTTCCCCAGTTGCAATTTTAGATGCACGTCGCTGCTGTAAGGCGCGATATCAATGTATTTGTCTGCTGGCTCCTCGCCCTCATCCCAGTCCATTTCAACTGAATGGCTCTGATGACGTAGGGTGTCGATCATTTCCTGAATATCGCACTGCCGGTAAATAACGGTTCCTTCATTGTCCACCGTATCTGTTTTTGATGAGACATTGTATTCCGTGGTGTGCACCGCGATACCGCCCGGCTTTAAACAGTGGATCGAGTTATAGACAAATTCTTGTCCGTGTTTGATCGAGCCCAGATGTTCAAATGCGCAAGCTGACCACACAAAATCAAACTTGCCAGTAAATGTTTGAGGAATATGATTCATATCGCAAACTTGGAATTTTACGCGTTCATGGAATATAGCCGGATCGCAAAGGTTGCGTTTATTTAGCGCTGATAATTCAGAAGCATGTTCGTTCGTGTTTACCCAGCCAATTTTTTTAGCCTCTTCCGTGGCTAAATCGGTCGCCGTAATATCAACACCGCGTGCAGCAAACAAAGAGCTGAGCGGCTCAATGCCCACCGCAAAGCCAAGACCACTCACGCCCATTTTTAACAAACCTCGTTGCTGCAGGGCCTCACAGATAAAACAGTATTCCCATATTTTTCGATGCAAGCGTTCACGAGATTCACCCAAAAGGGGGCACCAATTTTGGAATTCAGGTGAACGTAATCGTTGTTCAGTACAAAGGCAGGATTGCAGCAACATAAAGTATTAATCCATCAATGAAAAATTCAAAAATTGAGCGAGGTAATATGCGAAATCTAATCCCTCGTAATACTAACTATATTTTAACTGTCAGACAAATCCGGTTGAATTACTTCGCACGCTGTTTGCCAACAAATTAAATTTCATGGCAATAGCGCGCTGACGCGGATTAGTTGTATAAATTTGGCTGCCGAAAATTGTTCAGCATTTTTTACGGTAACCTGCGCACATGCTTAATTTCGACAATCGTTTCATCCGCGAACTGCCAGGTGATTCCATCTCGACCAACGAAACACGTCAGGTAACACGTGCCTGCTGGTCAAGTGT
>JANXWW010000018.1 GCA_025350945.1 Burkholderiales bacterium | reverse complement strand
TTCGGCGTAATCACTTTCACGAAACCATGCGCCTCGCCATCGGCAATCGCACGATCCAGATCATCAATGCCGTACACATGCACATCATGCGGAATTTTTTTCTCGATGGCTTCCTGCTCATTGATACCGACACGCGCCACTTCCGGATCGGTGAATGTCGCCCATGGCACCACGGAATAATCGACTTTGAATTTTTTGAATTTTCCAAACAGCGCATTCACCGCCGCATACCAAGCCATATGCGCGGCGGTGTGCGTGAACTGATACGGCCCCGCCACATCGCCACACGCAAAAATATTCGGGTACAAGGTTTCCAGATATTCATTGGTCTCAACAACCTTACCAGCCGGAATGCCCAGCTCTTCTAAGCCATAGCCTTTGGTGTTGGCGATGCGGCCAACCGCACACAGAATTTCATCGAACGCGATTCGCTTGTCCTGACCACTATGTTCAACCACCAGATATTTTTCGCCCCCTTCAATAACCACTTGCTTGGCTTTGTAGTTGACCAGTACCGCCACACCTTCTGATTCAAATTTACGCTTTACCATGTCGGATACTTCAATATCTTCGCGAATCATGATGCGCGATGCCATTTCTACTTGCGTTACCTCAGAGCCAAAGCGCGCAAAACACTGCGTCAATTCACAGCCAATTGGCCCGCCACCCAGCACCACCAAGCGCTTTGGCAACTTGCGAATATTCCATACGTTGTCCGATGTCAGTGGATTGGCTTCTGCCAAGCCTGGAATGGGCGGCACGAATGGGCGCGCGCCTGCCGCGATCACAATATTTTTTGTCGTAAGCTTTTGCGTGGTGCCATCTTCGCGAACAATTTCAACTTCCCACGGCGATAAGATTTTTGCGGTACCCGTCACGCAATCCACGCCCATGCTGGAATAGCGCGCGATTGAATCATGCGGCTCAATTTCGTTCACCACGCGCTGAATCCGCTCCATCACGTCGGCAAAATTCCAGGTGGCCACGGCAGACTCGATACCGAATTCTTTTGAACGCTGCATGCGGTTCAATAATTTGGCGGAGGCAATCATCGACTTTGACGGGACGCAGCCCGTGTTCAAACAATCGCCACCCATTTTGTGTTTTTCAATCAGCGTCACTTTTGCTTTTACGGCGGCCGCAATATAGCTCGTTACCAATCCTGCTGAACCTGCGCCAATCACAACAACATTGCGATCAAAATGTGAAGGTTTTTTGTCGGCCCATTTTGCGTAAATCTTGCGTGCTTTAAAAGCATCAATTATTTTCTTGGCAATAATCGGAAACACACCCAGCAACACGAAGGCACCAATCAAACCGGGCGACAAAATTCCTTTCAGGGACGTGATTTTTGCGAGCTCAGTGCCTGCATTGACGAAAACGATGGTGCCCAAAAACATGCCAAGTTGACTGACCCAAAAAAATGTCCACGCCTTCATGGTGGTGAGGCCCATCACCACGTTAATCATAAAGAACGGAAACGCAGGCACCAGACGCAGCGTGAACAAATAAAAGCCACCTTCTTTTTCTACACCGGCATTAAACGCCTTCAGCTTTTCGCCAAAGCGGGATTGAATGGAATCACGCAACAAAAATCGTGCGGCTAAAAATGCGAGTGTGGCACCTATTGTTGATGCAAACGAGACAATAATAATGCCCCACAGCAAACCGAAAATAGCGCCCGCCACCAGCGTAAGAATCGCAGCCCCGGGCAGTGACAGTGCAGCTACCGCGAGATAGACTGCAAAGAAAATCAGCCCGGTTTGCACAGGATGCGCGGCATAGTAAGCGCTAATCGCCGCCTGCTGACTTTTGAAATAATCAATGCTGAAATACTTGCCAAGATCGAATACGAAGAACGCCACGATTGCCGCGATGATCGCCAGCACGACAATGATTTTGCTTTTGCTCATTTACAACTCCTGAAATTACTTTTTCTATTGCATTGCATTGCATCGCTGACGTAATTACGCGCGTCAGCGATCTTTGGATATTCGTTTTGCTACTGGATTTGCTAATGGTTTTGTTATGGCCTTGGTCGTACCAGTTGCTTTTTTCTTACGCGGTTTTTCGGCATTATTCTTTTTCGCAGGCGGTGACGCAGCGTTGACGCTCTGAAGCGGTGCCTGTTCACTCCCGCTATTTAAAAACTCCGCGCGTAGATCGACCGTTGAGCGCTTGCCGACATCAGAATAATTTTCATCCAGCCATTGCTGCGCATAGTCGCGACCCCGATCGCGCAGCATGGTCAAAAAATCCCACTCGCTAAAAAATTTTGATGCCGCGTTCAAGTCAGCCAGCGCCTTGTCCGCACGCAGAGAATGAATCCGCACATATCGCAACTGATCGCGATATTCATCTTTCAACCAGCCTTCATCAAGCAGTTTTTGCACAAATGCGACCGCGCGTAATTCCTTGATGAGTGATGAATTGAAAGTCACTTCGTTCACCCGATCATAAATTTCGCTGGGGGATTGCGGCACGTTGTCGCGCTCAATCGGATTAATATGCACAATCAAGACATCACCTGCCGTGGTGTTGTAGAAAAGGGGAAACAAGGAGGGATTGCCCATGTAGCCGCCATCCCAGTAATGTTCACCATCGATCTCAACAGCCTGAAACAGATGCGGCAGACAAGAAGATGCCATCACGGTAGCAGCAGTAATTTCATGCGTGTTGAAAACGCGAACCTTGCCCGAACGCACATTGGTGGCGGACAGAAATAACCGGGTTTCCTTGCACTGATTCAAGCGATCAAAATCAACCTGGCTATTGAGCAAATCCAATAGCGGATTCCAGTTGGTCGGGTTGAGCTGGTAGGGCGAAAAACTGTCGGTTAAAAACTTCATTGCCTCAAATGAGGGTGAGGGCGACGAGTTAGAAAAGCTCTTTTCCATACCAAATGAAAACGGGTTTTGAAAAATTTGTTTGACCATGGAATAGCGCTGCCCTGAATCGGATACCGCCTTCCAGAATTTTTCCAGCGCCTCGCGCGCACCGTCCGCGCCACCCGTTGTGCGCCCATATGCATAGACAACAGCGTTCATGGATCCCGCGCTGGTACCAGAAATGCCGTCGATAACAAGACGGCCATCCTCAATCAATTTATCCATCACACCCCATGCGAATGCGCCATGCGCGCCGCCGCCTTGCAGGGCGAGATTGATGGGTTTAGTGCTTCGGCTGTGCGGCGAGCGTTGCTTTGAAGATGCGTTCATGCAGCGCCTTTCAATGGCGTGATTGATCTTGAAAAATTAAAGCCAGGGTCAGTATGCTCGCAGCCGCGTCACGCAGGCTACGCTATCGTAGCGCGGGAGCGGCATGCCTTGTTGCCGGTTATTCTGCGGCTACTAGGGACGCCACGGTGCCACCATTCGCATCCAGCGCGCCACCGCAACTGGAGCCTTGCCCGGCCGTGCAGCCGTAGCAATGATCTTTCACGACAATTTGATTGCCCTGCAAATCAACATCCATCAGATCACGCAAATGTGTTTTTAAATGGTCTTTATGCTGTAGGGGCAGACCCAGCATTTGATTGAAATCACAGTCGTATACAAAGCCCAAATAGTCCACCGAAAGTAGCGTGCGACACATCACGCTGTCGAGGTTGTGCGCCTGGAATGATGACACCAGCAAATCCATATACGGCTCGAATTGGCCTTTGGAAATCAGGGTCGAACCGAAGCGCTGAATCGGCATATTGGTGATCGTGAACAGATGATTGAATACGATGCCAAAGTTCTCGTTGAGCAGGCGGTGATAATCCGCTTCCAGTGCCTCCTGCGAGGGCGGCAGTTTGGGCCCTTGGGGGTTGAACACCAGATTCAGCGTGAGCCCGCTGTCAGCCTTGCCGTAGCCAAGCGCATTTAATTTTTTAAGTCCGGCAATCGATTTTTCAAAGACGCCTTCGCCGCGCTGCTTGTCGACGTTTTCCTGGCTGTAGCAGGGCAGCGATGCGCTGATTTCCACATGATTGCTGGCGAGAAATTCAGCCAAATCTTCAAAGCCGGGCTCGCCTAGAATCGTGAGATTACAGCGATCAATCACCCGCACATTCATGGCGCGTGCGGCGGTAACCAGATGGCGAAAATGCTCGTTTAATTCCGGCGCACCGCCGGTCATGTCGAGTGTTTTGATATCGCCAGCACGCATAAACGCAACTACATCGTTGATTGTCTCAAGCGACATCATTTCCTTGCGATCTGGGCTCGCATTAACATGGCAATGAAAGCATGCCTGATTGCATTTATAGCCGAGGTTTACCTGCAGCGTATCGAGCGCTTTGCGGCTCAGATGCGGAAAACCGCGCGATTTCATCAAATGCAGTGTCGCGTGCATGAAAGTTCCCTGTGTTGATGTGTCAGGCAGTTGAGGTATGTGTAAATGATAGAGCTTTTTGGCTACTCAGGCCATAAAAACGCCAAAAAACAGCGCCTTATAAGCCTGATTAAGTACGAGGGCATAACCATGTTGGATTCAAAATAGGCAATACAGCTAAAAGTCGAAAAAAGTCCCGCATCCTTACGCTTGCTTTATTGGCAAAGACAAATTAAACAATGATTGCTGCATCCAACTCTCGCCATTATTCGTACTATTTTGGGTTTATGTGAAGCCCAAACGCATGGGATTTTTTTGATTTATACATACATTGCCCGTCCTGATAAGATAAAGTTCCCGGGCACTTTATCCAGTAAGGAGTTTGATCAATATGAAACTGCAAGTCTATGACCGCGCATTATTTACCTTGCTGGCTGCCTTGCTTGCTACCTTGCTTATGGCAACAGTTTCTGTGGCTTCATTTGCCCAAGAGCGCAAGCTCGTGATTACTGGTGCTAGTACTGCCGCACCGTTGGTCGCGGAAATAGCCAAACGGTTTGAAACGCAAAACCGCGGTGTGCGGATTGATGTGCAAACAGGTGGTTCGTCACGCGGTGTAGCCGATGCGCGCGCGGGTATTTCTGATATCGGCATGGTGTCGCGTGCTTTGAGCGGCGAAGAGCAGGATCTCAAATCGCACTTGATCGCCAACGATGGCATGAGCGTTATCGTGCATAAAACCAATCCAGTACAGGCATTGACGCGCGAACAGATTATCGACATCTACACCGGCAAAATAACCAACTGGAAAGATGTCGGTGGCAAGGACGGAAAAATCACGGTCGTCAACAAAGCCGAAGGTCGCTCGACACTCGAACTTTTTCTGGCATTTTTTAAGCTCAGCAATCGCGATATCAAAGCACAAGTGGTGATTGGCGACAATCCGCAGGGCGTGAAGACGGTGAGCGGTAATCCGGGTGCAATCGGCTATGTATCAATCGGCGCGGCTGAATTTGAAGCGCAGAACGGCGCGTCGATCAAACTTTTGCCGCTGGGCGGAATAGCAGCGACAACCGAAAATGTGCGCAACGGAACTTTTCCACTCTCGCGGCCGATCAATATTGTGACCAAGGGTGTGCCGCAGGGATTACAAAAACAGTTTGTTGACTTCGCTACATCGCAAGCCGTGACCGACCTCGTGAAAGAACAATATTTTGTTCCGCCTGCCCGCTGACAAGGTATTGCAACGCGCGCTATTTGTTGTCGCATTGCTAACGGCTAGTTTAGTCGGCTTGATTATTTTGTTCGTGCTGCGCGAGACTTTACCTGCGCTCCAAAGCCCCGGCATTACGCGGTTTGTGACGGACGAAAGTTGGCATCCGCTTGAAGGCAAGTTTGGCATGCTGCCGATGCTGTGGGGCACGCTCTTCTCGACCACACTAGCGGTGCTGCTAGCCACACCATTGGGTATCGGCATGGCCGTCTTTTGCCGCTATGTTGCACCGCCAGCGCTGGTATCAACATTTCGCGGCTTGGTGACTCTTCTCGCTGGCATTCCATCGGTTGTCTTTGGCTTCTGGGGGCTGACTGTTCTGGTGCCGCTGATCGCGCGCGTCGAGCCGCCGGGCGCCAGCCTGCTTGCCGCGAGCCTGATTTTAGCCATCATGATTTTGCCCACAGTCGCGCTGATGAGCGAAGCGGCGCTGGCGGCGATACCAGAGAGCTATGCGCAGGGTGCTGCCGCACTCGGCCTTGGCCGTCGGGCAACCGTTTTGCGGGTGATGTTACCGGCAGCAAAAAGCGGCATTATTGCGGCGGTGATTCTTGCGACCGCGCGCGCGCTGGGTGAAACCATGGCGGTGTTAATGGTGAGCGGCAATGTAGTTGAAACGCCCACCAGCTTATTCGCGCCAATACGCACACTCACCGCGAATATCGCCCTCGAAATGGCCTACGCCACAAAATTTCATCGCGCCAGTTTATTCGTTTCGGGGCTTGTATTAACCGCGGTCATCATGTTGCTTGCGTGGTTGGCTTATCGAGCTGAACATCACATACAAAAAGCAACAGGCGTGCTACATGCCGCTTGAAAATTACGCCTTGGCGGCCCGCGCGGAGATGACCAGAAAAAGCGCGCCAATTTTCGAAAAGCTGTTCACGACAACGGCGTGGCTTTCGGCACTGCTGGTGATGTCATTTTTTTCGTGGATGGTGTTTGATATTGCCGCGAACGGATTTGCCAAAATCTCATGGTCATTTCTCACCGAGGCACCGCTCAGTGCTGGCCGCAAAGGTGGCATTTCCACCATCATTGTTTCGACCTTGCTGATCCTTGCGGTCACCATTGTGGTTGCGGTGCCGCTTGCTATCGCAGTGGCAGTATGGCTTGCCGAATTTTCGCGGCGCGAGGGTTTTGCAGCGCGCGCCATTGGCATCACGCTCGATGTGCTGGCCGGTATTCCGTCGATTGTTTTTGGTCTGTTCGGGAACGCTTTTTTTTGCGTGTTTTTGGGTCTCGGATTTTCCATCCTGTCTGGCGGCTTGACACTCGCCTGCATGGTGCTGCCGATTTTGATTCGTGCCACCGAAGCGGGTTTACGCGCGGCCCCCAACGAATGGCGGCAAGGTGGCGCTGCGTTGGGACTCAGTAAAGCAACCACGCTGTGGCAAGTATTATTGCCTGCTGCTGCACCCGCGATCACTGCCGGTCTTTTGTTGGGCATTGGTCGCGCCTTGGCGGAAACGGCCGCACTTATTTTCACCAGTGGCTATGTGGATCGCATGCCAGCCTCACTCAATGATTCTGGCCGCGCCCTGGCGGTACACATTTACGATCTTTCAATGAATGTGCCGGGTGGCGATCAGGCGGCCTATGGCTCAACGCTGATACTAATTTTTTTGCTGATTGTCATTAACGCTTCTGCTATTTTCATCACCAACCGTATTCTCAAAGCAAGGATTCAGCCCAAGTGAGCACCATCGAGATTCATCCAGCCTACACGATTGGCCACTTGCAACAAGGGCCAGCATGCTGTGTACCAAAGCCTATTCTTGAAATAAAAAATCTTGGTGTGCGCTATGGCAACGTTGCAGCACTGGATGGTGTCTCGCTCGATATCTACAAAGGCTGCATCACCGCGCTAATCGGCCCATCAGGTTGCGGTAAAACCAGTTTTTTGTCATCACTCAACCGGCTGACCGATTTGATTGCGGGCGTAAGCGTAAGCGGTGACGCGCTGTTTAACGGTGAATCGATTTTCGCGCCGCAGGTGGATGCACGACAATTGCGCACACAGATCGGCATGATCTTCCAGAAGCCCAACCCATTCCCATTATCGATTCGCCGCAATCTGGAGCTGCCGCTAAAAGAACATGGCGTCAG
>JANXWW010000164.1 GCA_025350945.1 Burkholderiales bacterium | reverse complement strand
GACTTTTGATCTGCAACCAACTGAATCAGGTAACCGGACGCGAAGCGCGCCGCGATGCCAAAATTGCGCAAAATTTGCACCAGCAGCCACGCCGAATCGCGACACGATCCCTGGCCGCTCGACAGCGTGAATTCGGGCGGTTGCACGCCAGGCTCCATGCGAATTAGGTAGCGAATATCCTGCTGCAGTTTTTGATTGAGCGCGACCAGAAAATCAATCGTCACCATGTGTGGCTTGATGAGATTCGCTTTGGCGTAATCAATCCATTTCTGCACAAGCGGCCCAACCGGATCGGTTTCGAGATAAGCGGTGAGTTCGCGTTTGTTATCCGCCGTATAGCTAAACGGAAAAGTGCCCGCGTATTGTTCAACAAAAAAATCGAACGGATTAATCACGGTCATGTCAGCAACAAGATCAATCTCAATTGACAACTCGTTCGATTTTTCCGGAAAAACAACGCGCGCCAGCCAGTTGCCATACGGATCTTGCTGCCAATTGATGAAATGTTTTTCAGGCTTGACTTTGAGCGAATAGCTTTCGATTGGCGTGCGACAGTGGGCGGCGGGACGCAGGCGAACCTCGTGCGGCGAGAGATTTACGGCGCGATCGAAGGTGTAGTGGGTTTTGTGGTGGAGGGCTACTCGGATGGTCATGGGTGGCTTCTATATAGCGGGTTCATGATTCAAAAGCATCGAGCATCCATGCCCGAGGCGTGCACAAAAAGGCGCTTACTCCATCCAATCCGGATCCGGCAGCTCCGCAAACACTCGCCGTAATCCTCCACCCCAACGCTGCCGCAGCATCGAAAAATAAGGGTCGCCATCGCGAATTCGCTGCTGCACGCCGACTCGCAGCGAGTCATTCGGATACCACAACATATCAATCGGCAAGCCAACCGAAATATTCGATTTCACGGTCGAATCGAACGAGATCAGCACACATTTTGCGGCCTCCTTTTGTGGCGTGGCGGTGGTGACAACGCGGTCTAAAATCGGTTTGCCGTATTTCGATTCGCCCAGTTGAAAATAGGGCGTTTCATCGCAGGTCTCAATGAAATTACCTTGCGGATAAATATGAAACAAACGTTGTTGCTCGCCTCGTATTTGCCCACCGACGACAATGTTGGCTGATGCTTCAATGCCGCTTTGCATCAACGCAGGCCCATCGCGCGCGGCCATCTCGCGCAGCGCAATACCGGTGAGCGCCGCGACATCAAACATGGAGGGCACATTCCAGATTGTCTGCTGACTTGTATCTGCATGCAGATGTCGATCCAGAATATTGATCACACCTTGCGTCATTGCCAGATTGCCGCTGGAAAGCACGACAATGATGCGATCATCATTTCTTTCGTAAACCCGCATTTTGCAAAATGTGGCGATGTGATCCACGCCCGCATTGGTGCGTGAATCAGAAGCGAAAATCATTCCGGAATCTAGTTTGATGGCGACGCAATAAGTCATATTGTGATGAGCAAATAAGGGGTGTCAAGCGGCTTTGGCAGCGGCTGGTATAGGAACGGTTGCATCAAAAAACGATTTATCGATTTCAATACCAAGTCGGTGCGTCGAATCGAGGAAGTCGGTCAAATATTCGTGCAAACCGCCGCTGAAAATATGTTGAATGGTGCCAAATTGCAGCGCGGCATAAATTTCGCCGGCTTGTCGGGTCGCTTCGAACGACGTCGCATTTTGCACCTTGCAGAGAATTTCATAAATTTCCTGAAAGCAAAAGCGCAGCGAGCGCGGAATATCGTCGCGCAACACCAATAGCTCCGCAACCTTCAGCGGCGTAATCACATCACGATAGACCTTGCGATACGATTCAAATGCCGACACCGAACGCAGCACCGCTGACCACTGGTAATAATCCACGGCTCCGCCCACATCTTCCACGCTGGGCAGCAGCACGTGATATTTCACGTCCAGCATCCGCGCGGTGTTGTCCGCTCTTTCCATATAGGTGCCGATACGATGAAACTGAAACGCTTCATCGCGGCGAATGGTGCCAAAAGTAACGCCACGAAATAAATGCGAACGCTCTTTTACCCAGTCAAAAAATGAAGAAATGCCGCGCGCGTACAAGCGGTCTTCATCCATGTTTTGCATTTCGAGCCACGTGCCGTTCAGCACTTCCCACATCTCGCTGGTGATGGTGCCGCGCACCGCCCGCGCGTTCTCGCGGGCTTGTTTGGCGCTGGCGTAAATCGAAGAAGGATTCTCCGAATCAAGCGCCATAAAGTGCAGCACTTCTTTTGAATTCACAATCGAATGCCGCCCGCTGAACGGAAATAATGTGCCAGTAATATTGAGCGGCGCAAACCATTCCTGATCCTGCAAATGCGGATCTTTGGTGAGCAATGACATGCGATAGGCGACATCAAGAATGCGCGCGGTGTTCTCGGCGCGTTCAACGTTGCGCGACATCCAGTAAAGCGTGGAAGCAGTTCTTGACAGCATGGCTAATCCACAATCCAAGTATCTTTAACGCCGCCACCTTGCGACGAATTCACCACCAGCGAGCCTTCGCGCAACGCAACACGCGTGAGACCGCCCGGCACAAAATTCACGCCACGTCCCGACAGCACATACGGCCGTAAATCGATATGGCGTGGTGCCAGACCTTTGTTGGTGAAGGTGGGGCAAACTGACAACGCTAAGGTGGGCTGCGCGATAAATCGTTCGGGCGCATCGAGCACGCGTTGTTTGTATCGTGCGCGCTCATCCTTGGTGGAATGCGGGCCGACCAGCATGCCGTAGCCGCCTGAGCCCTGCGCTTCTTTAATGACCAGCTCTTCCATGTGCGCGAGAACGTAATCGAGGTCCACTTTATTGGCACACATATAGGTGTGAACGTTTTTTAAAATCGGTTCTTCATCCAGATAAAACCGAATCATCGCAGGCACATACGGATAGAGCGATTTATCGTCTGCCACGCCGGTACCGACCGCGTTTGCCAGCGTCACGCGCCCTGCTTTGTAGGCGCGCATGAGTCCCGGCACGCCGAGCATCGAATCCGGACGGAATGCTTCGGGATCGATAAAATCATCATCAATGCGCCGATAAATCACATCTACTTTTTTAGGCCCCTGCGTCGTGCGCATAAAAACCGTATTGTCCGCCACAAATAAATCGATGCCCTCAACCAACTCAATTCCCATTTGTTGCGCTAAAAACGCGTGCTCAAAATAGGCGGAATTAAAATGGCCCGGCGTCATCAGCACAATGGTGGGGTTATCAATACCAACAGGCGCGGCGTTTCGCAATGTTTCCAGAAGCAGGTCAGGATAATGATCCACAGGTCGGATTCGCTGCGCGGCGAATAGTTCCGGGAATAGCCGCATCATCATTTTGCGATTTTCCAGCAGATACGAAACACCGGACGGCGTGCGCAAATTATCTTCCAGCACGTAATATTCGCCGTCCGCATCTTTCACCAGATCAATGCCCGCAACATGTGCATAAATGCCGCCAGGCACGTCTATACCGATCATTTCGGGGCGGAACTGCGAATTTTCAATCACCATATTGGCGGGCACTTTTCCCGCCTTCAGAATTTTTTGTTCGTGATAGACATCATGTAGAAATGCGTTCAGGGCCGTCACACGCTGCTTGAGCCCGGCAGAAACGCGGTCCCACTGCGCAGCGGGAATCACATGTGGAACGATGTCAAATGGAATCAGTCGCTCGGTGCCTGTGGCCTCGCCGTAGACGGCAAAAGTTATGCCGACGCGATGAAACAGCAAATCCGCCGCCTGACGATTCTGGGTGATCTTTTCAGGCGGCGTGTTGTCCAGCCAATCAGCAAACGCGCCGTAGTGCGGACGCACTGATCCATCCGCTTCAAACATTTCATTGAAAAAATTATCTGGTTTCATCGTGCGCGCAAGCCTGCTTGTGTGATTTGTCTTGAATTCTATTCAGAAAGCAAACGCTGTGCCGTGTCCGAACCACAAATATACCGCTGTTTTAGGTGCGGTGGTGATATCCAAAATGCGTATGGCCTAAAATGAATGTTCCCTAGAATATTTTTAGGTTTAGCCGAGTTGAATAAAACACATGCCTGACGATTTACAAACAACTGAAAACTTGCAAGCCGCTGTTGGTCAATTACGTGGCAAGCTGGCTCGTGGTGCGCCGGATACTGACGTGCTGATTTCTCCACGCGTGTTGGATTTTATCGTTCGCGCTAATAATGCCAACGAAGGCATGAGGCAATTGCGTACCGGCATGCAAATGACTGAAGTTCTGCTCAATATTGATGCGGATGACGAAACAACTGCGGCGGCACTAATTGTTGGCGCGATGGCAAAAAAAGATATCGATGCCACCGTCATCAAGGAATTGTTTGGCGACGACGTTACCGCACTCGTTTCCGGCTTTGCACGCGCAGGAAAAATCGAAGCCGTGGCCACCACCAGCAACAGCGCCGCCGACACATTGGGCATCGAAGCGTTACGCAAAATGCTGCTGGCAATGGCAGACGATGTTCGTGTGGTGCTCATCAAACTCGCCGAGCGCATCGTCTATATGCGCTCCATCACGCAGGCGACTGAAGCAACGCGCACCGCCGCTGCGCGCCATACCCGCAGCCTGTTTGTACCGCTTGCCAATCGTCTCGGTATTTTTGCGATCAAGTGGGAGCTGGAAGATTTATCGTTTCGTTTTTTAGAACCCGATATCTATAAAAATATCGCCACCCTGCTCGACGGCAAGCGGATCGAGCGCGAGGCATTTATTGAACGCGTGCTGCATACACTGCGTGAGGATTTAACCAGACTCAATATCAAATCCGAGATTGCGGGGCGGCCTAAACACATCTGGTCGATCCATCGCAAAATGCAATCGAAAAATTTGCCCTTCGACAACCTTTACGATATTCGTGCAGTACGTGTGTTGGTTAATAGTGTGGATGATTGCTATGCGGTGCTAGCACTCATTCATGATGAATGGAAGCCAATCACCGGAGAATTTGACGACTACATCGCGCAGCCAAAAGCGAACCACTATCAATCGTTGCACACAGCAGTCATCGGGCCGGAAGGCAAAACGCTGGAGGTGCAAATTCGCACGCACGACATGCACAACGCGTCTGAGCATGGTGTCGCCGCGCACTGGCGTTACAAGGAAGGCGCGGGACATAAATCCGCTGCCGACAAACGCTTCGAATCGAAGATCGCCTGGCTGCGCCAAGTGCTCGACTGGAAACGCGAGCTCGCCGATGAAAGCGGCTTTTCAGAACAGGTAAAACAAGGTCTGTTTAACGACACCGTTTATGTTTTCACGCCACAAGGTAAGGTGATCGATTTAACGGCAGGCTCGACGCCGGTGGATTTCGCGTATCACGTGCATACCGACCTCGGCCATCGCTGCCGTGGCGCCAAGCTGGACGGGCAAATTGTGCCGCTTAATACCAAACTGCAAAATGCACAACGCGTGGAAATATTGGCGGCAAAACAAGGCGGGCCATCGCGCGATTGGCTGAATCTACAGCTCGGTTTTTTAGCCAGCCCGCGCGCCTTGGCAAAAGTTCGCAACTGGTTTCGGCAGGAATATTTTGAGGTTGATGTGGCGCATGGTCGGCAAACGCTAGACCGTGAATTGGCGCGAAATTCTGCATCTGCATTAGCGCTCGAAAAAATTTCGGCGGCACTTAATCACAAAGATTTAAATGAGTGTCTGGCCGAGATTGGTCGCGGCGAAATCACGGCACATCAGATTGAAATTGCGATTCGTAGCGTGACGAGCAATGCTCCAAACGCCTCGCCAATGTTAGGGTTTGAGGCATTGCCTATCGCGCAAGATGCTGTCAAAAGCGAGCACAAATCAGCAGGGGGCGTGCTTATGCTGGGCGTTAACAATATCGCCACGCTCGTCGCTAAATGCTGCAAGCCCATGCCGCCTGATGCCATCGTCGGCTTCGTCACCAAAACGCGTGGTGTGATGGTGCATCGGCTGGATTGCGCCAATATTGTGAGCTTAAGCCAGGAGCAACGTGACCGGCTGATGCCTGCGCAATGGAGCGTGGGCATGGGTGACAGCAACGGTCAAAAATTCGCGACCGATATTGAAGTTGTCGCCAATGATCGCCAAGGCTTGCTACGTGATATTTCGGAAGCGCTTTCGCATGAACGCATCAACGTCACCGCAGTGAATACAATTTCAAAAGCAAATATGGCGTCGATGCGATTTACGGTGGAAATTCAGCGGACGGAGCAATTGCAAAAGGTGTTGCGCTCGGTGGGGGAAGTTGAAGGTGTGGAGAGTGTCAGGCGGCGGTGATATTCCGAATGCCGAATCACGGATCACGGATCACGGATCATTTGCCACCCCCGCCACAGGCAAATCAATCCAGTACCGATTACGCTCCAGCCGATACGATTTCACATCAATTTTTGTATCCGCCGCTGCTGCAAACTTTAACTTCAACGTGAGCGCGCCCGCCTCATCCGTGCGATAAACCTTGATTCCGCGCTCGGCGTATCGCGCCATCACATCGGGATGCGGATGGCGAAAACGGTTGCGGTAGCCGACGGGAATGAGTGCAATTTTGGGCCTGACTGCATCGAGAAATTCATCCGTCGATGATGTTTTGCTACCGTGATGAGGCATCACCAATACGTCGGCTTTTAACGCAGCAGGATCATCTGCGTTGCGCTTAATCAATTCTGCTTCACTTTTCTTTTCAATATCGGCTGTCATCAAAATGGTACCCCCGGGCGCAATGATTTTTAGCACGCAGCCGAGGTCATTAGTCTTGCGATTTTCATCCGCATAATCATCTTTCGTCGGATGCAAAATATCAAAATCAATCCCGTCCCAGTGCCAGCTATCACGCATGTCACAGCGGATTACCTCTGCGGCGTTTTTTAGTGTTTCACTATTTTTGTCGTTGGTGCGATCCATCGAGGTCATCACCCATTTTGGATTACGCGTATCGATGATTGATTTCGCACCACCTGAATGATCCTCGTCAGCGTGGGTCACGATCAAAGCATCGAGTATACGAATGCCCTCGCCTCTGAGATACGGCACAACGATTCGATTGCCGGAATCGGCGTCGGGGTTGTAGCGCGGGCCGGTATCGTAGACGAGCGTATGGCGAGCGGTACGCACGACCGTTGCCAAGCCCTGCCCTACATCGAGCAACGTTATCCATACTTCGCCGTGCTGGGGCATCGGCGGCAACAGCACAAACATCGGCAACACAAACGCGGCACCCAGCCAACGCGGTGAGACGCCGCGCGGCAGCAGCATCCATGCGCAGCCAACAAGAGCCAAAACTACCGTCCACGGCTGCGGCGCGTGGCTTTGCCAGACAGCACTCGGTGTTTCCGCCAGCCATGACAACGCGGCATAGCACCACGCCATGATTTCGTGTGCAAGCGTCAATAAAAAATCGAAGGGCAATACTGCACCCAGCAACGTAATCGGCACCACCACCAAACTCACCAACGGAATCGCAAACGCATTCGCAATCGGTGACACCAGCGAAACTTCCTGAAACAAGGCGAGCGTCATCGGCAGCAGGCCAAGTGTGACGGCGACCTGCGTGAGCGCAGCGCCTTTGAGTGTGGAAAGCTGGCCGGTACGGTGTGCGGTTACATAGAAA
>JANXWW010000389.1 GCA_025350945.1 Burkholderiales bacterium | reverse complement strand
CTGGGCCGCATCGAGCAATTTTTGCGCATCGTCCACACTCACGCGTTTCATGATCGCCACAATTGCCACCTTCACCTGAAATTTGCACGCATCAAGTGTCGCCCGCGCCGTCGCTTCATCGGCACCGGTTACCAGCATGGTCAGATTAATGCTGCGCTGAACGAGCTTCGCGTTGGTCGGTTTCACATCCACCATCAGATTGCCATGCACCTTGCTCAGCCGCACCATCACGGCACTGGAAAAAGTATTGAGCGCAATTTTTTGTGCGGTGCCTGCTTTCAAGCGCGTGCTGCCCGAAATAATTTCGCTGCCGGTATCGAGCGTGATGCCGAATTCTGCCTCGCGCGTGACTGGCGCATCAACATTGTTTGCCAACCCGATCGTGAGCGCACCGAGCTTTCGCGCCGCGTTGAGCGCACCCAGCACATACGGTGTTGTGCCCGATGCTGCAATCAGCAGCACCACATCATTCGCATTCACGCCTGCCGCGATAATGTCGGCGGCTCCTTGTTCGCGATTATCTTCAGCGCCCTCGATAGCTTCATACACCGCTTGCTTGCCGCCCGCGAGCAGCGCCACGGCGCGCGAATGCGGCCATGAGAACGTCGGATAAAGCTCTACGCTATCGAGCAGCCCCAGCCGCCCCGACGTGCCTGCACCCACGTACACCAGACGACCGTTACTTTCCATGCGCGGCATCGCGGCGGCAATTGCGGCAGCGATTTCTTTCGCTGCGTTGCGAACCGCATTTACCGCACCTAGCTGATCATCGGCAAACGCATTCACCAAATCAATAACGGAGTATTCATCCAGATTTTGATGCAGTGTGCCGGGGGTTTCTGTTTTCAGTGCCACGATTTTTTAACTCTTTTGAGATGAAGTGTTATTAAAACGCAGTTGAGGCTTGAAGAATTTTTGGCTTCAAATTTGCGCAGACGGCTTGCAACGAATGTAATGCTGTTATTTGTGTGTTCTGCTAAATGGTCTTACTTTGGTATTATCCTTGTGGCGATAATACGCCAAATTCTGAGCGAAAAATTGCAGGAATAAATTTAATTGGTATTTTTTTGGTATTGCCAATGGCTGCTCGCCTGAAAGAACGAATTGCGGATTACTCCGCCAGAGTTTTCTTTACTGCAAAAAGTACAAACACAAGCATTGGCGGGCATCTACAGGCATTTTTGCCTCATCATGCCGATGGATATTGGGTTTTTATCGACTGTGCTGAATTCAGTGTGTCGGTGTGTCAGTGTGTATGTGTGTATGTGCGATTATTCCAACCTCCATAAAATATATCCTTCCCGAATAATGAAAAACGATCAACGTGAATTAACGCTCCTCGTCCGCTCACATTTTCCGATTCTGATTGTCGAGTCGCCCGAAGAGGTGCGCTTCGTTAAACTCGCCGAGACCGTCTGCAATCTCGAATCGCATGCGCTGTTTGTATGGAGCCTGGTGAACGGGATTCGCCGCAACAATCGCACCGACACCGTAGTGCAAACGCATAATCTCGTCGAGGCGCTGCATCACATTAACAAAACGCGCCAAAACGGGGTCTATGTGTTGCTCGACGCACAGGCGTTCGTGGCTGACCCGCTCAATCAACGTTTGATTCGCGAGATTGCGCTCGACTACTACAACGTCAATCGCACGCTCGTTTTTGTCGGCTCAAGCGTAAAGCTCCCGCCTGATTTGCAGCGCATGAGTGCCACGTTTCGCCTTTCTCTGCCGGATACCAACGAGCTGCGCGAAGTGGTGCGCGAGGAGGCCGCCTATTGGTCGCAGCAAAACGATGGCCAGAAACCCACCGGCGATTTGGATGTGCTGCGCATGCTGTGCCAGCACCTGGTGGGCTTCACCCGCGACGATGCACGGCGGGTGGTGCGGCAGTGCATGGAAGTGGACGGCGCGATTACGCTCGATGACATCGCGCGCGTGCTGCGCCATAAACACGAATCGCTCGCGTCCGGTGGTGTACTCACGCTATCCACCGACTTCGCAAAATTTGCCGACGTCGGCGGACAACGCAAACTGAAAAAATGGCTGGAACGGCGTCGCGGCGCATTTGCGGGTGACGCCAATGCAGCGATGCTCGACACACCCAAAGGCGTGTTGCTGCTTGGCGTGCAGGGCGGCGGAAAAAGCCTCGCCGCAAAAGCAATTGCAGGTTCATGGTCGGCCCCGTTATTAAGGCTAGATGTGGGCGCGTTGTACAACAAATTTCATGGCGAAACCGAACGTAATTTACGTGAAGCACTCGAAACAGCAGAGGCGATGGCACCTTGCGTGCTGTGGCTTGACGAAATCGAAAAAGGACTGTCCACCGGCAGCGATTCCACCGACGGCGGCGTATCGCGACGCGTGCTCGGCGCGCTGCTGACGTGGATGAGTGATCGCAAAAGCCGCGTATTCATGGTCGCCACCGCCAACGATATTTCATGCCTGCCGCCGGAGCTGATGCGCAAAGGGCGCTT
>JANXWW010000379.1 GCA_025350945.1 Burkholderiales bacterium | reverse complement strand
TGACGATGAGAAACTGGGCTTCTACAAAGTGGCTAAAAACTATTACTATCCCGGCTGGTGGGAATCGAATTCGATGTACTCTTTTTACGTCAACATGAAAGAGTGGGAAAAACTGCCAAAAGAATATCAGGCCGCGTTTGAAGCCGCCGCCGCGGAAGCGAATATCGACATGATGGCCGAGTACGATTTTAAAAATCCAAAAGCGTTAAAGAGCCTGGTCGGCAAAGGCGTGCAGTTGCGCGCCTACTCGCCAGAGCTGATGAAAGCCGCGCAGATAGCAGCGTTCGAACTTTATGACGAAGAGGCGGCAAAGAATCCAAGCTTCAAGAAAATATACGTGCCGTGGCGCTCGTTCCGTGAAGAAGTGGTGTTGTGGCATCGCGTGGCAGAAAAAACGTATAACGATTTTGCGGCAACGAATCCACCACCGGCGATGAAGTGATCGTAGGGAGGAAAAGTCCTATGGCAGTTTTTAGTTGTTTCGATGACGTGTTCAACATAACAAAACACTTTCCAGAATAGTTTCTGGAAAGCGTTTTTTATTCGGATTAAAACCGTGACAATGCTCACCTTAGCAGGATAATCATGACTTTTTGAATCAAACTAGAGCCCGTGAAAACCATGCATTGCCCCATTTGCTCGAGCCATTTAGACTCACTCAAAGTAGCGCCGTGTTTTGACTGCGGGCATGATCCGTCTGAACTTGACGAGTGCGAAAAAGGCGAACATGAATACCATGTCTTTTCAATTTGGGGGCAAGAGATAGTGCTATGCGACTTTTGTGATGCAGATTTCGGTTCATATTACCCGGACTACTTTGGCCTTCCTGCGGGCCCTCTGCCAGACTATCCGCTAGAGCTTTTGCGCAAGGTCGAGACTCCCACTAACGCCGAAGATTTACATTGCACGAAGTGCAGGCATCGTCTGGCATTTCTTGATTTTTTATACAAAGCTCGAGCAAATAATTTCAAAATTATAAACCCCGCTGCATAGCGCCACCATGCGCACCATTGTTAATTGCAATTTCTAAATCTGCAATCGATATACCACCCAGCGCATAACAAGGCAGCGGCGCAGCGCTAACTAATTCCGCAAATCGCGTCCACCCCATCGGCGTTTGAGTGGAATGCGTCCGTGTCGCTTGCACGGGACCTACCACAACAAAATCACATTTCAATTCTGCGGCACATTCAATCTCTTCACGTGTATGCGCAGATGCACCGACGAGGGCGAAATCGGGGCGCTCTTTTATTGTTGATAGTTGCGCAGAAGTTAGATGAACTCCCGTAGCACCTACTTCGCGTGCTAACGCAATATCTGAGTTGATGAGCACTTTCAAGTCGCGCGAATATTCACATTCATAAGCCAGTGCGATGACTGATTTCGCAAAACTTGCACACGCCTCACGCGACATATTTTTCTCGCGGACTTGTATCATTTGCGGGACGATCTCATTTTCAAACACTAGCACTGGCCTGCCTTTTGAGGCATTGTTGCCCCACAACTCCCGCAGATGCTGGAGATACGATTTCACACCCATCTCGTGAGCATTACTAATCGCATAGACGTAAGGCAGTGCGAGCGCTTTGAAAATTGGCACGCAGCCGGGCAGCGTGGGCGATACCTTCATGTCGTTCAACGTTACCCACGCAAACTCCTGGCCCTCCATGCCCTGCATATTTCCATTCATATGACCATGCCATTCATGCACGCGCCAGCAGTGCAGGCGCACCGTGGCGTGTGTGTAGTGCATCATGAATGTGAACCACGGTGTCGCGTGGGTGACCGTAACATTCAACTCTTCGATCAGCTCGCGAACGAGTGCATCGCGCACCGATTCTCCCGCTTCAATTTTGCCACCGGGAAATTCCCAGTAACCGGGGTAGGGTTTGCCTTCAGGGCGTGATGATAATAAAAATGTGCCGTCGGGTTTGATGAAAACGGCGACCGCGACGTCGGTGATTTTCATTTCGCGGCGGATGTTCTCGAACGTTTTTTGGGCATCACAACTGAAATATTGCCGGCCCAATCTTTCGCAAATTGATATGCCACCCGCCCGCTGCGCGAGCCGCGTTCCAGCGCCCACAAAAGTGCCGCGCGACGCAAGGTTTCTTCGTCATGTTTTTTAACGGAAGGTGCCAATACATTTACCCAATGCCGCGCAATCTCTAAATATTGTTCCTGCCCAAATGGATAAAACGACAGCCATAGACCAAAACGCTCGGACAGTGAAATTTTTTCTTCCGTGGTTTCGCCCGGATGAATTTCGCCATCATCAGTGTGCTTCGCTTCCTCGTTTTCGCTCATTTTTTCAGGCATCAAATGACGGCGATTACTGGTGGCGTAAACGATCATGTTGTCGTTAGTCGCAGCGATGCCGCCGTCGAGCACGGACTTCAATGCCTTGTAGCCAGGATCATTTGCTTCGAAGGAAAGATCGTCGCTGAAAATAATAAAGCGTTCTTTGCGCTCAACAATTAAATCGGCAATTTCAGGTAAGTCAATGAGATCGGCTTTATCAACCTCGATCAATCGCAAACCTTGTTTTGCATAGCGCTGCAAAGCGGCTTTAACAAGCGAAGATTTGCCGGTGCCGCGCGCA
>JANXWW010000233.1 GCA_025350945.1 Burkholderiales bacterium | reverse complement strand
GTTGTCCAGAATTTCAAGTCGCTGCGGCGACAGATTTCCGCTCGCAAAGCGCTCCAGCAAAAGTGTTCTTGAATACAGCGCCTCTACGGTGGTCTCGGTTCGCTGGCCCTCAACAATCACCTCAAGAATGTGATCCGATATCTTATATTCCAGTGCGCTTTTAAAAACCTGGTGAAGAATGCCGCGTGGGGCAATGGTTCGGTTACCGGCAATCTGGCGCCATTTGCTGGCATGTCCGCGCAACAAAATAAAATAGGCCCAGGCACCGGCTGCCTGTCGAATCGATTCCTGATGCGGCCCCGCAAACGCAGGAGGAAGCGAGCGTTCGGTAATTGAGCGCACCAGTCTTGCCAGCAGATCATAACGGGCGGCGTACCATTCACAAAGCCCGATTTCCTCGGTGGTCTGTTCGCTACTACCCTGCAACAGACGCTCCCGCTCATCGCGGGTTCTAGTTTCAAATTCAACCACCGCTTGTTCAATCTGGTCCGCAGCAGCTTCCGGCGCGAAACGATTCAGCATGCTCTCGAGGCTAAATTGTTTTGCCATCAATTGTTCGCGAACCAAATAGCTTTGCTGTGTGGCACGCGTGCTGCCGGCTGACGTCGTCGGCCCCATCGCTTGGTCGCTCATTGATTCACACGCGAAATGGTCACCTGTTGGAGTCGGGCATGAAACTGTTTTTGCAACGCCTCGTTTTTTGTGCTGTCAGCAGGCACACTCCAGTTGGGCAATTCAAGCAGCCTGGGCGCATTCGCCATGGCGGGATCGTGCGGAAGCAAATCGCGACGCATGGCGCTAAGCGTGGGCAATTCCGAATCGTGGGCGAATTCCGCTGCAAACGTCAGAATTAATTCGGTAAATCGGGTGGCATCACGCACCAGAAAACAAAGCTCTATCAAAGCCAGCCACAGCGCACGTTGTGCTTGGTCTTCTTCGATGGCAATGCGCAATAGCTCTATTGCGAGGTGCGGTTGCTCATCATCAAACAACTCCCGCGAATAGCGGATGACTTTGCCAGCATCACGCAAATCCTGGCGCGGATCCAAGAAAGCAGGAAATCTGCTCATCACATAACGATCATGCAAACGCCGGCGTATTGGATGCGCGTTCAGTTGATCTGCGCTACTCAAATTGGGCACAAAAACGGGGTAGCTGCCGGTATGTGAATCTGGTTTATCCAATGCGTTTCCTGCAGTCGGAACTGTTTGATTTTTTCAATTTTCTTTGATCAGTCCGGCAAATGTATCCGGCTATGTGCCGCCACGTGTTGCTTCAAAAACTCCATCTGATCCGCCAGAATACGACGATTCGCGAGTATCAAAAACTCCGCGCGATTCGGAACATAGGGCGCATACACCAGCTGCATTTGCGCTTCTTCAGGCAATCGGGAGCCTTTGCGTTCATTGCAGGCGCGACATGCCGTGACCACATTCATCCAGGTATCTTGCCCGCGTTTGGCGTACGGAATAATGTGATCGCGGGTGAGTTTGGAATGCGAAAACAGGCCCGCACAATAACCGCACATGTGACGATCACGATGAAATAATTCGCGATTATTCAGCGGCGGAACCTGGTTAAAACCTTTCATCGCCATGGCTTTGCCGCGAATGGCAATGATCGAGGCGGCCGTTACTGTTGATACTTCGCCGGTATCACGCGATTTGCCGCCACACACGGTAAAGGCTTCAGAGCCCAGCTCCCAGGCGATACGCGATTTCGCGTAATACCAGACGGCGTGTTGCCAGGTAATCCAGCGATGAGGGATGCCGTTTTGATCCAGTGTCAATATAAGCGGAAAGCGTTTGGCCTCTGGGGAGAAGAGCGAAAATGCAGGTTCAACAACATCCTTGCTCACGTTATTCATCGCAAGCGTGGCGACAACAGCAGCACCACGCGCCAAACGAGTTTTCGCGTTTTTCAGGTTTTGTCCGGCTTGTTTCCTTTGATGCACGTATGCTCCGATCGTCCGCACTTGGCGGTTTCATGTTGAACAGGGATAATACGGTTGCATATCCTGAATGTTCACTGCAATGTATTTAATCATGCACTGATTTTATGTTGGAAACGTTGCAAAAAACCAATCAGCTTTTGTGCGCATGCGGGTGTAGCTATGTCGATGGATTCTTGTTCAAATTATTGAACGCTCAACGATAAAAATATCCTCGCATGCCGCAAGGCTAATCCAATTCCCCAAGCTTGAGAAGCCCCCCATGAATTTAGATAGAGTTGATTCCGGCGCAGATGTGCCGAATAACGTGAACGTGGTCATCGAAATACCGATGAACGGCGACCCGATTAAATACGAATTGAACAAGGAAACTGGCGCATTGTTTGTTGATCGCTTCATGTCCACTGCGATGCATTACCCATGCAATTACGGCTACATTCCCCACACACTGTCCGACGATGGCGATCCTGTTGACGTGCTGGTGGTGACACCATTCGCGCTGGTGCCAGGCGTGGTGGTGCGCTGTCGGCCGATTGGCATGTTGAAGATGACCGACGAAGCCGGCGGTGACGAAAAACTGCTCGCGGTGCCGATTGACAAGCTGACCGCGATTTACAGCAATGTTAAGACCGTGCATGATTTGCCCGCGATTACGCTCAGCCAAATCAGCCATTTCTTTCAGCATTACAAGGATCTTGAGCCGAATAAATGGGTGAAAATCGAAGGCTGGTTTGGGCCAGACGAAGCCAAAAAAGCGATTGTGGATGGCGTTGAGAAATTTAACGCCAGCCCCAAAAAACCATATTACTGAGCCGTATTACTAACTGGCTACTGAATCCGAATTATTAATTGGGGCGTAAGTCAAAAATTACCCCAATCTTTTGGCGACCGCAATGAATTCCTCCTTCGCATTTGCCTGCATGTCCTCAGTAATGCTGGGAATTTTTTCCTGTGCGTCCACGGCGTCCATGGCGTCCATGGCGTCCATGGCGTCCACATGCCAACAAAACTTGCAAGCCGAAAGCGGCAACAAAACCGTATCCTTAGCCGAGCTTTACACCTCGGAAGGCTGCGATAGTTGCCCGCCAACAGACAAATGGTTTTCAACGATATCGTATAAGAAAAGCGGCGTCGTACCACTGGCATTCCATGTCGATTACTGGGATTACATCGGCTGGAAAGATCGGTTTGGTAAGCCCAGTTTTGCCGACCGACAACGCACACTGGTTGGCTTGCAAAGCAGCCGCACTGTTTACACGCCGCAAATAATGTTTAACGGCAAAGATGCTCGTGGCAACACATCTGACGCTCGCTTCGATAGTGATATTCGCGAGCTTGCCGGGAAAAAGCCGGCGGCGAATATCAACTTTCGCGGTCAATTTGTGGCTGACACAATCGAGGTGGCAGTAGGCGTTAATTTGGCTGACGAACCATCACGCAAAGACGCAGCACTTTATATTGCAGTCAGCGAAAACAATCTCGTCAGCCGCGTCACAGCAGGCGAGAACAAGGGCGTTTCGCTAAAACACGATCATGTTGTGCGGGAGTTGAACGGGCCGTTTCAGCTCTCTCCAGGCGTAAACGGCTCTACAGCCGAAATTAAACGCGTGATAAGTATTCCAAAAGAATGGAAGCGCGACGATATGAATCTGGTGGCGTTCGTGCAGAACACACGATCTGGGGAAATTCTTCAGGCGATCAGCATTCCCGCTTGCGCGCCGTGACCGAATTAGGAGATGGAAATTTGTCCTTTGAGTGACTGCAAATAACAAACTTGTGCCGTTATTGAGTGAACATTTGTTGCTTAAAATGTTTTTTGATTGATAGACGAGGTAATATTCGCGTCATCAATAAAATTTACATTCGAGATACATTCAAGATATATGTGCACCGCTACTCCTTTCACGGTTTCTCTGGTTGACTGGCAACAGCACGGCGAAGCGCTTTCTCAAATACGATTCACCGTATTTGTGCGCGAGCAGGGTGTGCCGCCCGAGATTGAGCTTGATACGCTCGATGCCGACGATGCACGCTGCATTCATGCAGTTGCACGCGATTCCCAAGGCGGCACAATTGCCACGGGCAGGCTGATTTTAGGCGAGCCCATTCCGCGTATAGGCCGCATGGCGGTGCTGCGCGTCTGGCGTCGCAAAGGCGTCGGCACCGAGATTCTCGAAACACTTTGCGAAGAAGCCAAGCGGCGCGGGTATGCGCAAGTCTTGCTGCACGCGCAGACGCACGCGACCGCATTTTATTTTCACCA
>JANXWW010000133.1 GCA_025350945.1 Burkholderiales bacterium | reverse complement strand
TTGCTTTCTGGCAAATCCACATCGAGTGAATCGATAAATATTTTGCCGCAATAATCTTTTCCATCTGCGGTGTAGAGCCCCGGTTTTGCGCCGACGAATGTAATCGTGGCATCAGCGTTAATCGTATCGGTGAAGGCGACACCGGTATCGGCAGATAAACCGGAAGGAATATCAATCGCTAAAATTTTAGTGCCGAATTTTTCGCGTTGTTGATTCGCAAAACGAATCGTGTCACCAAAATCTCCGGTTGGCACTTTGCTCAAGCCGATACCCAATAGGCCATCGATAATAAGTCCAAACTCTAGAGCTGGTGCGGTGTTCAGAGCAATATTGCCTTTAACGGCAATGTAGGCCTCGTGCGCTTTTTTGGATGCGATATCACTGTGTTTCTGCACGCCGATTTGCCACACGCAAACTTTAATTTTGTGAACTTGCAATGCACGCGCGGCCACATATGCATCGCCACCGTTGTTGCCTGTGCCTGCAATAACGAGAACAGATTTTTTTAATTTATGTTTTGCGATGAGATCAATCGCGAGCGTTGCGACCGCTTCGCCCGCGCGTTGCATCAGCGACGTTTTCGGATGCGCTTTGAAGTAAGCAGCTTCAATTTCTTTTATCTGTGCAGCAGAATATAAATGAGTCATTAATTTTTTGGGGTAAGAATGGAGTCGGCGGCTACGGGCAGCATATTCGGATAGTCTGCGCTGTAATGAAGGCCGCGACTTTCGTGGCGCATGGATGCACAGCGAACAATCAACTCTGCGGTCTGCACGAGATTGCGCAATTCGATTAGATCGTTCGAGACGCGGAAGTTCGCGTAGTACTCCTGTATTTCATCTTTCAATAAATTGATGCGATGCATCGCGCGCTCAAGGCGCTTGTCAGTACGCACAATGCCGACGTAATCCCACATAAAGCGGCGCAGCTCATCCCAATTATGCGAGATGATAACTTCTTCATCGGCGTTGGTCACACGGCTTTCATCCCACGCGGGCAGGGCGGGAGTCTCGACGGATTTTGCTGCCGCAATATCTTTCACCACCGCATCTGAAAACACCAAACATTCGAGCAGGGAATTACTCGCCAATCGATTCGCACCATGTAATCCGGTGCAAGAAACTTCACCAATCGCGTAAAGATTATCGATATCGGTGCGGCCCCGTAAATCGGTGACCAATCCACCGCAGGTGTAGTGCGCGGCGGGCACAATGGGAATCGCATCGGTGGTGATATCGATACCGAGCGTTAAACATTTTTCGTAAATATTCGGGAAGTGCGATTTCAAAAATTCGGGGCTCTTGTGCGAGATGTCTAGATAGACAAAATCAAGACCGCGTTTTTTCATTTCATAGTCGATGGCGCGCGCGACCACATCACGCGGTGCCAATTCTGCTCGCTCATCATGCGCGGGCATAAAGCGCTCGCCAGCTCGGGTTTTGTCATTTGCATCGGGCAGTTTTAAATAACCACCTTCGCCGCGCACAGCTTCCGTAATCAAATACGATTTTGCAGCGGGGTGATACAAACACGTGGGATGAAACTGCATGAATTCCATATTTGCCACACGACATCCTGCGCGCCAGCCCATGGCGACGCCATCGCCGGTCGCCACATCCGGGTTCGTCGTATACAAATAAACTTTGCCTGCGCCGCCGGTGGCGAGTGCCGTAAATCGCGCCCCGATGGTGTAGACCTTGCCGGTTTTATTGTTCAACGCATAGGCACCGTAGCAACGATTTTCGGTGGTGCGATTGAGCTTTTTGCTGGTGATTAAATCGACCGCGATGTGATGCTCCAGCACTTCAATATTCGGGTGCTCTTTTAGTTGCGAAACCAGCGTTTTTTGCACCGCACGGCCGGTCGCGTCCGCCGCATGCGCAATGCGCCGGTGCGAATGTCCGCCTTCGCGGGTGAGATGAAGTTCGGCGTGATTATTATCATCGCGCGTGAAAGGTACGCCCTGATTCACCAGCCATTGCACGGCATCTTTTCCGTGTTCCACCACGAACCGCACGGCATCGTCCTTGCACAATCCAGCGCCTGCGACATGGGTATCGCGAATATGATTTTCGGCGGAGTCGTCATCGCTCATTACGGCCGCAATTCCGCCCTGCGCCCAGGCGCTGGCGGCATCCAGTAATTCGTGTTTGGTGAGCAGGGCAACTTTTTGCGTCTCGGCCAGTCTTAACGCGAGTGACATGCCCGCTAAACCTGAACCGATGATAAGTACGTCGAAATTTTTCATTAAGTGATTTTCTTGGGCTTGAATTGAATTTAATTAAGTAGTTTGGTGGCAAAATGTGCCCAAAGTTGAACTAATACCGTGAGCTTGGGTCTTTATGGATAGTAATTTGTAAAAAGTTAACTAACTCATTATCGTTAAAAGACTTTTTCCAGATTTTCGACTGTAAAACAAAGCGCAGGAGAGGCCGAAATGACAGAGCTTACGTTTATAATACCCGACACAGGTTTGTTGAATGCCGGGTTTGGTTTAAAAGGAACTTCCGCTTCGAATGCTGCTGCGCAAAAACGCGCGGCAAAGCTACAGGCGGAGGTGAAAACGAGCCTCCCGGTGGCAATGTTAAAAACGGGAGCAGCATTAATGAGTGATCGAGAAATCGATCAGCAATTAGTAGAACGCGCGCAGTCTGGTGACAAAAAGGCTTTTGAGCTGTTGGTAATCAAATATCAGCGCAAAGTCGAGCGTTTGTTATCGCGCATCATTCGTGATCAGGCCGAGGTCGAAGATGTGGCACAAGAATCATTTATCAAAGCCTATCGCGCGCTGGCAAATTTTCGCGGTGATAGTGCTTTTTATACTTGGTTGTACCGAATTTCGGTTAATACCGCCAAGAATTATCTAATAAGCCAGGGCCGTCGCGCACCCACCAGCACCGAATTTGATGTTGAAGAAGCAGAAGGTTTTGATGATGCCAGTGGCTTGCGCGATATTGCCACGCCGGACGCAGAACTGATGTCGAAACAGATTGGTGCCATCGTCAATAAAACTATTGATGCGTTGCCGGATGAATTGAAAACGGCCATTACGTTGCGCGAGATTGATGGCATGAGTTATGAAGAAATCGCACAGATTATGGATTGCCCGATTGGTACGGTGCGATCACGAATTTTCCGTGCGCGTGAAGCGGTTGCGTTACAGTTGCGCCCACAACTGGGCATTCTGAAGGACAGGAGGTGGTGAAATGAACGAGAAATTATCCGCGCTGATGGATGGTGAGCTTGATCGCACCGACGCGCTGGCTGCGATCAAGACACTCGGGCAGGATGCCCAGCAGCGAGGTGATTGGGATTGTTATCACCTGATTGGCGATGCCATTCGCGGCGACACGCCTTCAGTCACCGCGCGTCGTAAAGCCTGCGCGGAATCCATTTTTGCAAGACTTGCGGAAGAGCCCACTATTCTGGCACCAGCGGCGATTTCTAGCTCGGCGAAACTGTCCGTCGTTGTAAAGCCCGCCACAGTGGAAAAGAAAACACGAATGGTGTTGGCAATGGCTGCATCAGTGGTGACGGTGACCGCAATTGGCGTTATTGTGCTCAAGCAACAAGACCGGCAACAAGATACTGCAACCGCGTCGTCGCAAGTTGCAAAGCAAATGCCGACACCGAGCTATGTGGAATTGGCGACTGCCTCGACGGCTGCCACCGGCGAGGTTGAAGCAAACAAGCAGCGCGTAAATGATTATTTGACGATACATCGTCAGTTCGCCAATTCGTCCGCATTGCGTGCGGCATCCACGACACAAGCAGAACCCCGGCAAGCTGCGGCGCAGTAATTATTTATACAAATTTGCTTTGAGCGTGCGAAATATCGATAGAACATTAAAAATCGGGCATCAAAACGAAACCGTAAAAACAGGGTCGTAAAAACAAGATTGTTGTAATTCGTATTAAGGCGCATCAGAGTAATACATGAACCAGGCTCTTCTCTCATTTACTCCAATAAAAAAATTGGCTTGCTTGTCTCAATTAGTCAAGCTGGCGGTGTCACACTGCGTTTTTGCCAGTTGTGTTTTTAGCGTAACGGGTGCGGCATCATCGGCGTTTGCGGGTGAGGGTGATACACGCACACGCGACATGCAAAAAATCAGTCCCGTCGAAGCGCGTGACATCAAAGGTGGCGACGCACTTGAATGGCTGGAACGTATTTCGCGTGCGGGCCGTGAGATTCCTTACTGCGGCGTATTCGTGCATTCGACACCGGAAAACAGCACATCCACGCGCGTGACGCACATGGTAGACAAGCAGGGCGTCGAGCACGAAAAAATCGAGTTACTTGACGGCCCGCCGACGGAAATCATCCGACGTAATGACGAGATGTATTACTATCAGCCTGAGGAAAAAGCGGTGCTCGTTGATCGGCGCACCACCGGTCGTTTTTTTCCTTCTTTAGTTACCGGTAACCCGAAAAAAATTGCTGAGAACTATCGCGTCAAAATGGGCCCGAAAGATCGTATTGCCGAATACGATTGCCAGTGGATAATCCTTGAGCCCAAAGATTCGATGCGCTACATGCAGAAGCTGTGCGCTGAGCTGGGTTCTGGCCTGCTGCTGCGGGCAAAAACTTATAATGATCGCAACCAATTGCTGGAACAATTCGTTTTTACGCAGCTTGATTTAAGCCGCAACGTGGCAAAGCAAACGCTCAAATCAAAGTTTGAACAATCAATTGGCTGGCGGCGCGATTATTCGACACCCGCGACACCGCAAAAAGATGTTGATACAGGTTGGCTGGTGAGCAATTTGCCTGCGGGATTTAAAAAAATAATGGAGATGATGCGTTTACAACCGGGTCGCCCGCAACCACTCGCGCATTTGGTGGTCTCTGATGGTTTGTCGAATGTGTCTGTATTTGTGGAGCCCTCGCAAACCGTGGGACGCGTCAATGGTGGCGGCGTATCTGATGACAGCCCAACAACTTTTGCAGTACGCTCGGTCGCTGATTTCCAGGTTACGGTGATGGGTGATGTGCCGTTTGCCGCGGTGCAGGCGATTGCTGATGGCGTAACGCGGCGAGCGCGCTAAGTTTTTTTTGTACTGTTTACCGGTTATGTTCGTCAGCTTGAAAATAGGTGGTTGGTGAGAACGGATGAATCCAATTCGTCTCGTTATTCGCTACCTTGTTGCCCATAATTTTTGTATCGTTGTTTTGCATAATTTGTTTTGGCGCTTGAATATTGTTTATGGAGAAAAAATGAACGGTCGCATTGAAGTAAATAAAGCTGGTTATCCAGCGAAAGCAGGATCAAACGCACACGCTGTTGAAAACAAAAAGCCGCAACGTGCTTTGATGATTGCATTGAATATGCTGCTGGCCTTTGCGGTCGCACTCACTTTCGTGATTTCGTCGGTGGGTGTCGCAGCGGCACGCGAGCTGCCGGATTTTACAGAGCTGGTCGAGAAGTTTGGCCCTTCGGTGGTCAACGTCAGCACCAAAGCGCGTGCGAGTGCGCGTGGTCAAAGCGGTTTACAGCTTGACGAGAACGATCCGATGTATGAATTTTTCCGCCGCTTCATGCCGCCAGATGCGACGCCATCGCCGCGGAACCCAAATCCTAATGCGCCTAACGTACCCAAGGCACCACGTCGCGCGCCTAAAGGCGGAGAAGAGCCACCGTTGCGAAATCTGGGGCAGGGTTCAGGCTTTATTTTTTCAGCGGACGGTTATGTTCTGACCAACGCACACGTGGTGGCGAATGCTGAAGAGGTGATCGTCACGCTCACCGATAAACGTGAATTCAAGGCGAAGGTGATTGGCTCGGATCAGCGCACGGATATTGCTGTGCTGAAACTTGAAGCCACTGGTTTGCCGAAAGTCACGCTCGGCGATTCAGACAAAGTGCGCGTGGGCGAATGGGTGATGGCGATTGGTTCACCGTTCGGTTTTGAGAATACCGTGACAGCCGGTATCGTCAGCGCAAAAACTCGCGAGACAGGCGAATTCGTGCCCTTCATTCAGACCGATGCTGCGGTGAATCCTGGTAATTCTGGCGGACCGCTGTTCAACATCAAAGGCGAAGTAATCGGTATCAATTCGCAAATTTATTCCGATGGTGGCGGCTATATCGGCATTTCGTTTGCGATTCCGATCAACACCGCAAACGAAACCGCCAATCAAATTATCAAGGGTGGTAAGGTCACGCGAGGCCGCATTGCCATTGAGATGGAACAGGGCGGTATAAGTGATGATCTGGCTGAATCGTTTGGCCTACCTAAAGCGCCTGGCGTGATGATAAAGATGGTCGAGAAGGACGGCCCTGCCGACAAAGCAGGCATTTTGTCTAAAGACATTATTCGCAAAGTAAATGGCGTTGCGGTCAAAAATAATATTGATGTGGTGCGCGCGATTTCGACAAAGTTGCCGGGCACAAAAATCACTTTATCCATTTGGCGCAAGGGTGCGGAAAAAGATTACGCGGTTACTGTTGCCGAGGCGCCTGCGGATACGCGTGTGGCTTCCTTGCCAGGTGACAGGAAGGCAGATCCCAAATCCCCGCCCGGCAAGCCCAACCGCCTTGGGCTTGTTGTGAAAGATATCGGCGCTGATGACAAGAAAGAATTGAAAATGGGACAGGGCGTGATTGTTGAGGATGTGGATGGTGCCGCAGAACGCGGAGGCATTCAACCTGGCGATTTGATTTTGGCATTCAATACTGTTGATGTGAAAACCGCAGCGCAATTTGCTGAATTGGTGGCAAAAATGGATACGAAAAAACCAGCAGCGCTGTTGATAAAACGTGGCGAAGAGAGCCGATACATTACCTTGCGCGCGGATGCAAAATAATTATTTTTAAGCGATGAGGCTCACCGTACTATCCAGAAGTTACTGCCATTTATGCGATGACATGATTACGGCTTTGAAAGAATTTCAAAGCCGTAATCAGCTTGAGTTTGATATTGAGATGGTAGATGTTGATTTGGACGCCGCGCTGGAGTTGCGCTACGGCGATAAAGTCCCGGTCTTGTTGCATGGCGACAACGAAATTTGCCACTATTTTCTGGACGACGCCAGACTTGCAGCGCATTTGCTCACCCCCGCGTAGCGGAATAGCTCGCGAAAATGATGTGTTTGCGTTAAAATTTCGTTTGTGAATCGTTTTGCAAAAATAAGGGCACGATGTCGTGCCCTTATTTGTTTTTTTACGATAAAAATTACGCTTCACATTACGCAAAAACAGTGGCCACCGAACCAGTATGAAATTAATCAGAAATTTTTCGATCATTGCGCACATTGACCACGGTAAATCTACCCTGGCGGATCGCATTATTGAGCGTTGCGGCGGCTTGTCGTCACGTGAAATGGGATCGCAAGTGCTGGACTCCATGGCGCTGGAACGTGAACGCGGTATTACCATCAAGGCGCAAACGGCAGCGTTGACGTATAAAGCGCGTGATGGTCAAACCTATGAATTGAATTTGATCGATACACCCGGTCACGTTGATTTTTCGTATGAAGTTTCGCGTTCCCTATCTGCCTGCGAAGGCGCGCTGCTGGTAGTGGATGCCTCGCAAGGCGTGGAAGCGCAAACAGTTGCCAACTGCTATACAGCGGTGGAGCTGGGTGTGGAAGTCGCTCCCGTGTTAAACAAAATTGATCTGCCTTCAGCAGACGTGGATCGTGTCAAGGCCGAGATCGAAGATATTATTGGTATCGATGCCTCGGATGCAGTGCAGTGTAGCGCCAAGACGGGCCTGGGCATTGATGATGTTATCGAAACCGTGATTGCTAAAATTCCCCCGCCGGTGGGAGACAAAACAGCGCCATTGAAGGCGCTGATTATCGATTCGTGGTTTGACAATTATGTGGGCGTGGTCATGCTGGTGCGCGTGGTGGATGGCGCGATTAAACCAAAAGACAAGATTTTATTGATGGCGACCGGTGCGCAGCATCTGGTCGAGAATGTCGGCGTATTCACGCCCAAATCGGTAGGCAAAGAAGCGCTTTCGGCTGGGGGCGTGGGCTTTGTGATCGCGGGTATCAAAGAGCTGGCATCGGCAAAGGTGGGTGACACGGTAACGCTGGTGGATCGCCCGGCAAGTGCTGCGCTGCCGGGATTCAAGGAAATAAAGCCACAAGTGTTTGCCGGCTTGTATCCGGTGGAATCGAATCAATACGATGCACTGCGTGACGCGCTGACCAAGCTGCAATTAAATGATTCGTCATTGCGGTTTGAGCCGGAAACATCGCAAGCGTTAGGCTTTGGATTTCGCTGCGGTTTCCTGGGTTTGTTGCACATGGAAATTGTGCAGGAACGGCTTGAGCGCGAGTACGACATGGAGCTCATCACCACGGCACCGACGGTGATTTATCAGATCGTGAATAACGACGGCTCAGTGATTGAGATCGAGAACCCGTCGAAATTGCCAGAGCTTTCAAAAATCCAGGAAATTCGTGAGCCGATTATTACGGCAACGATGCTGATGCCGCAGGAGTACGTGGGCTCGGTGATTACGCTGTGCAACCAAAAACGCGGTTCGCAGGTTGATATGCAATACGCGGGTCGGCAGGTGATTTTAAAATACGATATGCCAATGAACGAAGTCGTCATGGATTTCTTCGATAAATTAAAATCAGTGTCGCGCGGTTATGCGTCGCTCGATTACGATTTTAAAGAATATCGCGCCGCCGATTTGGTGAAGCTCGACATCATGATTAACGGCGACAAGGTGGATGCGCTGTCGCTGATTGTGCATCGTGGCAACAGCCAGTTCCGGGGCCGCGAGCTGGCCGCAAAAATGCGTGAGCTGATTCCGCGCCAAATGTTTGATGTGGCGGTGCAGGCAGCCATTGGCGCAAATATTATTGCGCGTGAAAACGTAAAAGCGTTGCGCAAGAATGTGTTGGCGAAGTGTTACGGCGGCGATATTTCCCGCAAGCGTAAATTGCTGGAAAAGCAAAAGGCAGGTAAAAAACGCATGAAACAAGTCGGCAGTGTTGAAATCCCGCAAGAGGCTTTCCTAGCGATACTTCAGATTTGATGATTAATGTTTCGTTAAAGGGCGTTCGTCGCATTTTGGTGGAAGCCTGATGCGTGAACCAACAAAATAGGTTTGGCAAATATAGTTACACAACGACATGTCATGTCGAGTGCCATGTCGACATAAGACCAAACTGCAAGGAAAATAAATGAACTGGGAAATGATTGGTTGGGCAGCGTTGGCGATCAGCGGTCTGGTAATCGTGATGGGCTTTTTTCGCAAGCCTGACGTAGTGCAGATGCAAAAAACAAGTGACGGCGCAGATGTCAGCCATCCCAATGTATGGCTGGAAATTGCATGGCCAATTTTCGCCATTGTTGGCATGGCGATGCTCACCTTTAAAGAGGTTCTTGGCTTCGCAACGGTTTTGCTGTTGGCGACGACTGCTACCGGCCTCATCTGGGCAATTGATGCACTTGTGCTGAGTAAAAAACGCGCAAAAGATTCGGGCGATCCGGTCGTCGTGGAGATGGCCAAGAGTTTTTTCCCGGTTATTTTGGTGGTGTTTTTACTGCGCTCATTTTTGTACGAGCCATTCAAAATTCCGTCCGGCTCGA
>JANXWW010000097.1 GCA_025350945.1 Burkholderiales bacterium | reverse complement strand
TCCGCTTCGCGTTTGCCGGTTTCGTCCCAATCCAGCGCCACACCGAGCACCCTCACCTTATCGCCCTGCGCTATCGCAAATGCGGCGAAATCGGGAATCTCTTTCACGCAGGGCGCGCACCAGGTTGCCCAAAAATTCACGATGACCCATTTGCCTTTTAAATCGCTGAGGCGCTGCGGCTGGCCTGCGGTATCCTTCAGATCAAATGCGATAGCGCTAGATGCGAACAGGCTTATCGCGAGGGCGGCAAGTATGATGCGGCTTGAAAACGACATTGATGCGGCAGGTTTGTTGGTAGTGGACATTTTTTTCAATCTCAATAGTGAATCAATTTATAACGGATGAGGAACGAAGTAGGATGGGCCGAGCGTTCTTTAGCCATATTCATCCTCCGCGATCCACTCAATATTTTGCCAGCGCATCACGAATCACAGCCTCGGTCGACAACGAATCCGCGTTGAGTTTATAGCGCTTCGTGCCGCGCGATGTGCTGCCACCACTCTCTATAATCAGCCCCGCATGCAGCAAGTGATCAAGCAAATCCTCCGCCTGATCGATGGGCATCGGCGCGCGTTTGCGCAGCGTTGCAAAATCCATGATCGCTTGGCCATTCGCCACATTCTCACGGAGCGTTAATAAAATTTTCTGCGCCGCGATCACACGCGTATTGTCGTCCGCACGCTGCGCATCCATGTGGCGGAAATACGAGAATGTGGCCGTGACTTCAGCGCCAATCAACACCACCATCCAGCAGCAAAACAGCCACAGCAAAAAAATCGGCACACTGGCAAACGCGCCATAGACCAAGCTGTAGGTGGGCACTTTCGAAATGTAAATCACAAAAAAATATTTCGTCGCCTCAAACAACAACGCCGCGAGCATGCCACCGGCGAGGGCGTGGCGCATGGGCACATGACGATGCGGCACGACGCGATACGCGAGGATAAGCGCACCTGCGGTCATCGCGAACGGCACAAACCTGAGCAGCGCATCAACCGGCATGGCGTAATCCAGATCGTCAACCCAATTGACCAAATACGATGTCATCGACAGGCTCGCGCCAATCAACAATGGGCCAATGATGAGTAATGCGAAATAGGCGATCAGCCGCTGCCACCACGAGCGCTGGCGGCGCGTGCGCCAGATGTCGTTGAACGCACCATCGATAGTGAACATGGTCATGATGGCGGTGGCGAGGATGATGATGAGACCGATCACGGTGAGCCGCGCAGCGTTCTGCGCGAATTGTTCCATGTAGACCGTGATAACTTTTCCGGCGACATCAGGCAACAAATTCTTCAGCATGAACGTCTTGGCTTGATCGGCAAATTTTTTCACCTGTGGCACATGCGCAGTCAGCGTCACCGTTACGGTAAAAATCGGCACGAGTGCGAGCAAGGTGGTGTAGGTCAAACTGCCGGCGACAGTCAGGCAGCGGTCTTCGACAAAGCGGCGCGCAATAAAACGTAAATATTCGAGAATTTGTTTTAGCAATTTGGGTCTGTTGATTCGGTGATTGAATGTGGTAGTTGGTTGACCGCCACCCTCTCTCCAACCTCTGGCCCGAAACGGTGGCCACGCCGCCGTCCAGGGAGGCTTAGCTTCCCTCCCCCTTGACGGGGGAGGGATCGAGGGAGAGGGTGGTACCCGCTACCGTGAGACTGTAAATATTTAGTTGTCGCATCCAAAGATGGCAAAAAGAACTCATCCAAGCTGAATAAAGATCACCTCGTATAATACGATCAATTGATCGCAATTATCCCGATCCAACTGAATCACGCACGCAACAATTAAGGTTTTCATGCCCGACATTCTGGTTTTATATTATTCAAATTCTGGTAGCGTGCGCGAGCTGGCGCGCCATATCGCACGCGGCGTGGATAGCGTGGTCGGCATGTCGGCGCGGGTGCGCACGGTGCCGAAAGTATCCACCGTAGTGGAAGCGACAGCACCGGCTGTGCCAGACGATGGGCCGCCGTATGTGACCTCAACCGATTTGTCGGAATGCGTCGGACTTTCGATGGGTTCGCCCACACGCTTTGGCAATATGGCAGCACCGATGAAATATTTTCTGGATGGGCTCGGTGGTGAATGGATGCGTGGCACGCTGGCTGGCAAACCTGCTTGTGTATTTACGTCCACCGCGTCAATGCACGGTGGCCAGGAATCGACACTGCTGACGATGATGGTACCGCTATTGCATCACGGCATGGTGATTGTTGGCCTGCCGTTTACCGAACCAACACTCAGCACCACGCTAGACGGCGGCACGCCGTATGGTGCCAGCCATGTCGCGGGTGCGGCGGGCGAATTGCCGGTATCGGATGTAGAGAAAAATCTTGCGTTTGCGTTGGGGAAACGTCTTGCGGTTATTGCGCAGAAACTTCAAGCATGAACGACTATCGCCACGCGTGTCGCTATGCGGCGAGCGCGTCACTGATTGGTTTAATCATGTTATCGATTGCGTGGGAAGCTGTGCTGGCACCGCTGCGTCCAGGCGGCTCGCTCCTGATGTTAAAAGCATTGCCGCTGCTGATTCCGCTGTTTGGCATTTTGCGTGGCAAGCGTTACACCTATCAGTGGGCATCAATGTTTGTGCTGTTTTATTTTACCGAGGGCGTGGTGCGCGCCTGGTCTGACAAGGGGTTGTCGCAAGCATTAGCGGGTGTTGAGGTGGCGCTTTCGGTGGTGTTTTTTATTGCCGCGATTTACTTCGCAAGACTCACTGCACCGAGTCGTCAGCAATAAGTTAAACCTTCGATGGTGCGCGTGATTTGATCACGCCAATTAAAACCGGAATCAAACTCACAATGACAATGCCGATGACCATGAAACCCTGATTGGCTTTCACCCAGGCAATATTGCCGAAGAAGTAGCCAAGATAGGTGAGTGACGCTACCCAGACGATCCCGCCTGCGATGTTGTAGAGCGCGAATTTTCGGTACGACATATGCGACATGCCCGCAACGAATGGCACATAGGTTCGCAAAAACGGCGTGAAGCGCGCCAGAATAATCGCCGCCCCGCCCCACTTTTCATAGAACGCATGCGCTTTTTCGAGATGCGCTTTTTTCAGGTAGCGCGCATTGTCATCCTTGAAAATTCTGGGGCCCAGCCATGCGCCGATTTGGTAGTTCACTGCGTCGCCCAATACCGCAGCAATAATCAATAGCACCACGACGATATGCACATCCATGCCGCCAGTTGCGGCCAGCGCGCCGGCGATAAATAGCAGTGAATCACCCGGCAAAAAAGGCGCAATGACCAAGCCGGTTTCACAAAAAATAATCGCAAACAAAATCGCGTAAATCCACGGCCCGTAATTTTGCACCAGCAGCGCGAGATGCTTGTCGAGGTGAAGAAAGAAATCCCAAAATGAAAGCAGTAAATCCATGGTGATCCTGTAGCTCAACTTCGTCGGTTAGTCCAGCATCAGGTAGCTGCGCAACCTGACCTATTGAAATATTAAAATGCCTTTATGGGCGGGCATTTTGAAGCGTTTTCGGCTCAAATAGGGCTCCAGTGCTAGGCTTTTATAATCAACCCCAGACCTGTCATCCCGAACCCAGCTTTCGGTGGTATCGGCTGAGGGATCTGCTTTTTGTTATGCCGCGAACAGCAGATCCCTCGCACCCCCGAAAGGGGGTCTCCATCGAAAAGCGGCTCGGGATGACCGAGTATATTTTCAAATACTGCGTCTTCAATTAGACATAAAAAAGCGGCGCGATACAAACTTTGCGCCGCTTTAAAAAGCAATACTAAAAACTACGGTGCCGCTGAAATCACTTCCGGCTCGTTTTCTTTTTTCTTTTCCACCTTCACAAAGTCTTCACGCGACACACCGAGATACTTTGCCAGTGGACATGCCACTAGCACGGACGAATAAATACCGAACAAGATGCCAATCGTCAACGCGAGCGCGAAATAAAACAAAGTCGGGCCACCCAGCAGCAGCATCGCAATCACCATCATTTCGGTGGTGGTGTGGGTGATGATGGTGCGCGAAATCGTGCCGGTAATCGCGGCATCAAAAATCTCTTCGGTCGTGGCTTTGCGCATCTTGCGGAAATTTTCGCGCGCTCGGTCAAAGACGACCACCGATTCATTCACCGAATAACCCAAAATCGCGAGCACGGCCGCCAGCACCGGCAAGGAAAATTCCCATTGGAAGGCAGC